>JBPCUV010000241.1:0-8398 GCA_051010975.1 Desulfocapsaceae bacterium | reverse complement strand
TGCTGCTCGACGAAGGATCGTTCGAGGAAATCGACAGCCTGAAAGTGGGCCGGGGAGAAATGGTTGGCGGTAACAAGAGCCATCCCGGCGACGGGGTCATCACCGGGCACGGTACCATCTATGGCCGCGAGGTGTTCGTCTTCAGCCAGGACTTCACGGTAGTAGGCGGCTCCCTGGGTGAAGGCCACTCTCAAAAGATCTGCAAAGTTATGGACCTTGCTGTACAGGTGGGGTCTCCCATTATCGGCATCAATGATTCCGGTGGAGCGAGAATCCAGGAAGGCGTCGATGCGTTGGCGGCTTACGGCGAGATTTTTCACAGAAATGTCTTCGCCAGCGGGGTTATCCCCCAGATCTCATGCATCATGGGTCCATGCGCCGGCGGTGCAGTCTATAGCCCTTCGATGACCGACTTTGTTTTTATGGTCGAACAGACCTCGCATATGTTCGTAACCGGACCCAATGTAGTTAAGACGGTTATTCATAAAGATATCAGTTCCGAGGAGCTGGGCGGTGCTGAAGTCCACGCTACCAAGAGTGGTGTGGCACAATGTATTTATCCCAACGACATCCTCTGTCTGCGGGGCGTGCGGCAGCTCATCAACTATCTGCCCTCAAATAACAAGCAAAAGGCGCCATTGCTCGAGCTCAACGATCCGCCTGAGCGCACCGACCCGACACTGGACTATCTGGTGCCGCCTAATCCTAACCAGAGTTACGACATGAACGTGCTCATCTACTCGATTCTCGACGGTGCCGAGTTTCTTGAGATCGAATCATTGTTTGCCAACAATATCATCTGCGGTTTCGGCCGTCTCGGGGGCCAAACCATAGGCCTTGTGGCTAATCAGCCTGCCGTGCTGGCTGGAGCGCTCGACAATAACGCCTCGTTCAAAGCTGCCCGTTTCGTTCGCTTCTGCGACGCGTTCAATATTCCTCTCGTCTGCCTGGTTGATGTACCTGGCTTTATGCCCGGGCCGGAGCAGGAGCATGGCGGTATCATCCGGCACGGGGCGAAACTGCTCTATGCCTTTTCAGAGGCGACGGTACCGCGCATCACCGTCATCGTGCGCAAGGCCTATGGAGGAGCCTACCTGGTAATGAACTCCAAGCATATTCACTGCGATATCAACTATGCTTGGCCGACTGCTGAAATTGCTGTCATGGGCGCACGCGGAGCAAGCGAGGTTATCTATCGCCGGGAGATCGACAAGGCACCCGACCCAGATGCCATGCTCAACGAAAAAATGGAAGCCTACCGTGATCGTTTCATGAATCCGTTTCTGGCCGCCAAGAGGGGCTATATCGACGATGTCATTTTTCCGCATACGACCAGACATAGACTGATCCGCACCCTGCAGTTTCTGGAGAGTAAGAAGCCGAGTCGCCCTGACCGCAAACATGGAAACATCCCCTTGTGAGGTAGATCATGTTCAGCAAAGTGCTCATTGCCAACCGTGGTGAAATCGCCCTCCGGATAATCCGCAGCTGCCAGGCCCTGGGGATTACAACCGTTGCCATTTACTCCGAACCAGATTTTCGTTCACAGCATGTTCGCCTGGCGGACGAGGCCGTACTCGTCGGCGGTGCACGGCCAGCGGAATCGTATCTGCGCATGGACACCATTGTCAAAGCAGCGCTCGACACCGGTTGCCAGGCGATCCATCCTGGATACGGATTCCTGTCCGAGAATGCGGAATTTGCCGAAAAAGTTATAGCTGCCGGCCTGGTGTTTATCGGCCCACCACCCGAGGTCATCAGCACCATGGGTGACAAGATTGCTGCCAAAAAGCTGGCCATTGAGGCTGAAGTACCGACGGTACCAGGCCACAGCGAACCGGTGGTGGATTTCGAGCAGGCCCGCGATGCTGCCCAGCAGGTAGGTTATCCAGTCCTGCTTAAACCCGCTTCGGGCGGCGGTGGCAAAGGCATGCGCGTGGTCGAGCAGGAACAGGACCTGAGTTCATCCCTGCAACTCTGCCAGCAGGAAACCAGAAAATCCTTTGGTGACGACCGCATTTTCGTCGAACGCTACCTTACCAAACCGCGGCACATAGAAATTCAGCTTATTGGTGACCAGCATGGCAACATCGTTCATCTCGGTGAACGTGAATGTTCTATACAGCGGCGCTACCAGAAAATAGTCGAAGAATCGCCATCCTGCGCACTGACTCCTGCCCTGCGCGACAGAATGGGCAGCCTTGCCTGTGAACTGGCGAGGCGTGCCGGCTACGTCAACGCCGGCACGGTAGAATTCATATTAGATGAAGACAGTTCCTTCTATTTTCTGGAAATGAACACCAGACTGCAGGTCGAACACCCGGTCACGGAACTGGTCAACTCGGTTGATCTGGTGGAACTGCAGCTGCGGGTTGCGGCTGGTGAGCCCCTGCCGTTCAGCCAGCAGGATATAGAGCTCAAAGGCTGGGCCATTGAAGTGCGCGTCTGCGCCGAAGATGCCCTGCGGGGGTTTGTACCCTCAATCGGCCTTATAACCCGTTATGCAGAGCCGCGTGGTCCGCATATCCGGGTCGACTCGGGTGTCGATGCGGGAAGCACCGTCAGTGTCTATTACGACCCGATGCTTGCCAAGGTCATCACCTGGGGGCAAAACCGCGAAGAGGCCCGCAAGCTAATGATCCAGGCCCTCAACGGATATCATATCGAGGGAATTTCCACCAACGTCGATTTTGCCAATCAGGTATTATCCCATCCGTATTTATCAGCGGCAACATTAGCACCGCCTTTATCCCTACTCATCTGCCTGCTCAGGACGAGGGATTGCCACCGGCCCCCGAGACTCTTGACGCCATGGCTATTGCCACCACACTTGTCTACCATCTGCGCGAGAATCTGATGAGAAATGCGCTGTTGCCGCTCAAATCACGAGTCGGCGTTTCAGGAGCCGATGAGACTGCTTTTTCCTATGTGGCCAAATGCGATAATGACGTATTCAAAGTACAGATTGAAAGGGATGGTGATGAACATCATTGGCTGATCGGAGTCAACGGGGTCTCCTACAAGGTCATCACTCCACCGCCGGAATTCTATCGACGCAGACTCAAACTCACTATCAACGGTGAGAGCAGCTATTTCCGACTGAAATACAACGGCAATTTTATTGAGGCGGCCTACTGCGGCACCTGCAGGAATTTCGAGATCTACAATCCGCGGGAATGGGAAGTGGCGAGATTTATGCCACAGCCGTCCAGGAAAAAGAGCGAAAATGTTCTGGAGTGCCCGATGCCCGGCATGATCGTTGATGTCAAAATCGAAGCCGGCGAGCGGGTCTATCGGGGCCAGGAACTGATTATCCTCGAATCAATGAAGATGGAGAGTGCAGTTGCCGCACCGGCTGACGCGATTGTCGAATCTGTGCATGTCAATCCAGGTGATGCGGTGGAAACCGGCTCCACTCTGATTCAATTTGAGAAAGCTTAACATTTTGCGGATTATGCATTCGAGTCTTCTTTTTACCCGGTAATTTAGCTCTGCGAGCCTCGGGGTATTTGGAGATGATCAGAAAGAAAGTTAATTAGTCGTAAAGTTGCAACTCAGAAGCTTGCCTTTGCAAGTGAGCAGGGTCAGGTCAGGTCTGAACTCCTGCAAATTAATCCAAACGCGCTTTCTCTCATTCTATGATCGCATTAATGAATGCAAGTCTGATCAATTCTTTCGTGGGTATCGACGACACCCCATATAATCGTCACGTGAGACTATACCGCTGGTGAGTCCTTGCTTCAGGATCTATGTCAACTCCATCGACCTGAACTGTGGGGCTGCCAATAAGGCGGTGCAGCCTGGCATCTTCTTGGGTGTAGATTATGACGTGCTCAAACTCAATTGGTATGCCCATTTCAAGAGCAGTCTTCTTGACCAGCTCTATCGTTGCCGGTGTCCCATCGCATTTCTCTAAAGATATGACTTTAACACGCATAGTGATGATCAAATACGATAACCTGATATGGCAGATTATCTCACCTTGAGTGAAGGCTGGAAATTCTAAAGACTAAAACTGTTTCCCTGCGATGTTCTTCTTCAACTGAGCAATTTCAAGGCCCAGAGAAACACATTGTTTTCCATCCATACATTTGTCGGCATCTAAGTATTCAAGAAAGTGATCCAAGTTATGCGTATCCTTCTTCAACTTAACTAGCCAAGTCTTCTCCTGGGTACTTCTCGAAACATCAATGTCGATCCCGCATATTCCGATCTCTGGATATAATTCAGTGATCTTTTCACACAACTCTTTGGCATTGTACATGGCTGTACCTCTCAAAAGGACCCAACCGTTATATTTGATTCGTTAGAACGGATTGGGAATGTATCTCTCTCCAGCAAAGCTAGTGACAAAATTATTTGAAGGCTTGGACAATCCAGCAAGTTTCGAGGTAAACATTGGATTACGAAATTTACGGGCAACGTTGTCATCCCACTGGCAACGATCAATTCCAAATCCATCGTCGCTCAGCCCGATATCTTCATTTGCCACACTTATTAGTTCCACCTCGGCCTCCCCTGAAAAACTGAGAGATTGTTGTTTTAGAATGAAAATGGCTCGTTAGAATCTATGCTCCTGCAGATCGATATGGTTCACTACTGACAAGATAAGGACTACATGTATAGAGGTCCACTCCGGTGTTTCTCTCTGTTTATCTAGAGTTTTCCCCATTAGAGCCTTTCATCACCCCGGACTGAAGATACACAGACAAAAGGTCTCACAGATAACGGAACATTCATTTAAAGTTAGGCGAAGATCACCAGGAACAAACTAAATTAAATAATTGGTCAGCAATAAGGATCAGCGAAATGGCATTGTTAGCAATGAGGCCATCCTTAAATTGGATAAATGGATTACAGCAGATCGGAGAAATGTTAAATTTTACATCCTAACGAATAGGCATCCTTTACCTTCTACCTTGTAAAATTCACATGCGACTTCTCAAGTTTTTTAAAAAAGATATGGCGCGGGAGGTAAGCGATTGGGTTCACGAAGGCTTAATAGAGCCCGCGCAAGGTGAGGCAATTCTGGCGAAGTACGGCACCAAGATGGAAGATGCCGAGGATTCTTCCCTTGGTTACTTCATGCTCATGGCCCTGGCAGTGTTGTTTGTTGGTCTTGCCCTTATATTAATTGTTTCCCACAATTGGGAAAAGATCCCTCGTTTGACCAGAATGCTGGGGCTTTTATTTTTCACCCTTGCGGTTAACCTCCAGGGTATGCGGCTCATGCTCACGGGAAGAGATAAGGCGGGCATATATTGGCTTTTCTTTGGTTCTATCTGCTATGGGACCACCATCATGCTTATTGCCCAGATCTACCATATCGGCGAATATTTCCCAGATGGCATATTCTATTGGAGTATCGGAGTCCTTCCTCTGATATTCATCACCAGAAGCCGACAAATCGCTCTGCTCTGTCTGGCTTTAGCAACCATATGGGCTCTAGTTGAGATAGAGAGTGAATTCTTTCCTGCAAGCTATCCTTTATTTATGATTTCAGGAATCTGGCTTGCTCTGATTCGCAGAGACTCGGCTTTATTGTTTATCACCGGACTCGCTGGGCTGATCTTCTGGGCTAACATGCTGCTCGCCTGGATAGGGGGCAAGTATTATAAATACGAAGCAATCCTGGATCAGATTCCTGGCACGATAACCCTGGGTTTGTTGCTTGCCGGGTTTTCCTGGATGCTCATGCGTCATCCTGACAGCCGGCTCAATAGATATGGCCAGATACTCTACCTGTGGTTACTTCGTGGTGGGATCCTGCTCCTCTTATTTCTCAGTTTCAGTGATGTCTGGCGAGAACTTTCAAAAGAGGATTATTTGCTCGGTTTATATACCCCGTTGATGATGCTTTTAATCGGTTTAACAGCCTTTCTCATTGCAAAACCATCAGGCAGTAGTGCTTACGGTCCGCTCCTCATCAACATCCTCTTTTTCTTCTCTAGTTTTCTCTGGCTACACTTGGGAAATGTCAATGAAGTTTGGCTTGCTGTTGCTACCAATCTCATGTTGCTCATAACTGGGTTGTGGCTGATACGTCGAGGTATTGAAGACTCCGCCACCCAATTCTTCTATACGGGAGTCGGGGTCTTGCTGTTAACTGCTTTGTTGCGATATTTTGATTTGATAGGAGACTATATTGGAGGTGCGATCCTTTTTATGGTAGCTGCTGCTGTGCTGTTTGGAGCGGCCAGATATTGGCAAACCCAGAAAATGAAAAAGGAGGAAGCCAGTGTTTGAGATCTTTAAAAATTGGACTCCCGCCAATAAACGCTTTCTCGCTATCGGCCTTGCCCTAACTATCAGTGCCCAGATGATTTTTCTAATTACTGAATATCTTAACTCACTCTGGCCATTATGGTTTGGAAACCCGGTAATATTAGAAACCAGACCGATAGATCCGCGTAGTCTCTTTCGCGGCAACTATGTACGACTCAATTATGCAATATCAGATATCAGCAAAAATTTGACTCGAGAGGACTTCAAACCAGGAGAAGTGGGTTACGTATTGTTGAAGGATAAGGACGGGATCTTTGTTGCTACCGCACTACAACATCAAAAGCCTGAGACTGGCATCTATATCAGAGGCCGCGTGAAAAAAGTGAATCAGGGCTTCCGGCTCAGATATGGCATCGAGGCTTACTTCATGCCAAAAGAAAAAGCTTTGGAGACAGAACGATCGGTCCGTCAAGGTGCGCATGCAGAGGTCTATTTGACAGATGGCGGAAAAGCTGCAATTTCAAAATTGATTTGTACAGCAGGGGATTGTTAACTATAAAGCCAGGGCTCGACCTGACACAATCCGTGGATACAGCTTCCGCAACAGCCCTGGCCAAGTTAAGAAGTGGTGCACTTGTCGCTCCAATTGGCTGGAAGTCTATTGGCTGGACCTGATTTTTTCAATCTCGGCATCACGCAGCTGGTTGTACTTCTCAAGCAACTTATTTACCTCTTTCCGAAACTTCAGTTTTCCCTCTGAAGTTCCGTCCCCACGAGGCAGAGCGTTAACCGCATCCTGATAATTCCGCCGGTAGCGCTCTTCGACTCCGATGATCTGCCGTTCGAGGGGGGAGGCGCTCTCGTAACGGCGAACCTTTTCTCTCTCAATCTCCAGTGCTCGATTAACGTAGTCCAGTCGCTGACGGTTGAACGGGATGAACCGTGTGTTGATCTCCCCCAGATAATCATTTTCAGCATAGGTTTCCAGTAGCCGCTTATACCACTCTTGGGCTTTTTCGAGGTTCCTTTCCAGCCCGTAACGCCCCTTTTCAAAACCGAGCGCCAGGGCACCCATCGCCGGTAGGTGATTTTGCTCTGCCGCCGCCGTGAGCATGGCGATACCACGGGACGGGTCACGGCGCATGGTACCACCCTGGTGTTCATAAAAAGTGACCAGCTGATACTGGGCTTCTGCGAGCCCCCCATCAGCAGCTCGCTCGATCCACTGTAAGCCCTGCTCGCGCTGCTTGGCCGGGCCACTGACCAATAGCTGCCGGCCGAGCTGGTACTGGGCGTTTTGATCACCGGACTCGGCCTGTGCCTGCAATCGAGTCGTTGACTGGTAGTTGCCTCCAGCCAGATCGAAGAGCCGGTCTAAATGCTTCAGCTCGTTACTCCAACGCCGGGCTTCAGCAGGATCAGCTGAAACACCATACCTACCATCACGGTAGGCTTCTGCCAGCTTGCTCACCAGCGCCTTCGATTCAAGCAGGTCAATAGGGTAGCCGAAGCGGCCATCCTGATGTGCTTTGGCGACATATTCCATGGTTTCTACGTGATGCTTCTCCAGGGGCTTGGCCCACCACCCCCGACCGCGCGGCAGGTCGACTGCGATGCCGTGACGGCCATAGAGAAAGATTGATCCCAGCTCGTATTGCAGTTCGATATCTCCGTTTTCAGCGGCCTTTTCAAGTAACCGAATTCCTTCTGTACGGGTCTCTGTCGTTCCGTTGGCTACCTGTAACAGGGCGCGGCCCAGTTGCGTTTGTGCCTGTGGGTCTCCAGCTGCGACTCGCTTCTCCAAGTCGATGAGTCGCTCGGCACGAACCAGGTAATCGGCGGCAAGTTGCGGATTCTGCTTCAGGCCATTGCTGCCGTCCCGGTAGTCCTCAGAGAGCGACTGGTAAAGCTCGATGGCACGTTGGGCATCATGTGGAAAGCCGTCGGAACCCTTTTCATAGCGCCATGCGAGTTCACTGAGTGCACGGGTGAAACCATTTTCTACAGCTGCTTTTTCCCACCAGCTTCGGGCCATCTCAGGATTTCTTTTCAGCTTCAGCACCGGGTTAAATGACAAATAGGCTCTACCGAGATAGAACTGGGCCTCGGCATGACCATTGTCGGCGGCGGCCTTGAGCCAATCAGCTGCGCTGCGGTTGGATTCTATCTCCGG
>JBPCUV010000240.1:0-5361 GCA_051010975.1 Desulfocapsaceae bacterium | reverse complement strand
TCACAGCTTTGAGGCTGAACCGATAGCGGGAATAATTGCTGGCAGTGAGAATGCGCTGCTGGTCTGGCCGCTGGCGATTATCATTTCCGCCGGTTTCGCTCTGCTCATCGGCACTCTCAGCCTGCGAACCAGTGGTATGCATTTTATCATGATCACGCTGGCCTTCGCCCAGATGCTCTACTATTTCGCTGTCGGCCTGGAGAAATACGGTGGCGATGACGGCTTGTCTCTATATTCTAGAAATCAGCTGGTCGGAATGGATCTGGACAATGATGTTCATTTCTATTTTGTCTGCTTGTTCTTTCTTGCTTTATTCCTGTTTATCATTAACCGACTGGTCAAATCCCGGTTTGGCCTGGTGCTTCGCGGTGCCGCGAGCAACAGCAGAAGAGTCAAAGCGCTGGGAATTCCCGACAGGCGCTATAAGTTGATTTGTTTCGTCATTGGCGGCGCAGGAGCAGGTTTGGCCGGTGCCCTGCTGGCCAACCAGACAGAATATGTCAGCCCCGGGTTGCTGCACTGGACCTTATCCGGAGAATTAATGGTTATGGTTCTGCTCGGCGGCCTTGGCTCACTTTTTGGACCTGTGCTCGGAGCAACCGTCTACCTGCTGCTCGAGGAGACTCTGGCGATGTATACCGAACATTGGATGGTATACCTTGGGCCAATATTGATAATGGTGGTTCTTTTTGCCAAGCGTGGGCTCTTTGGACTTCTGACTAGCAAGGAATAAGGGGTGACTGATTATATTCTTCAGGTAAGAGATCTTTGTAAATCTTTCGGTGCGGTGCAGGCCAGCAAAGATTTGAGCTTCAGTGTTCAAAGGGGTCATATTCATGCCCTGATCGGTCCTAATGGAGCCGGAAAGACGACGGTGGTAAATTTGCTCAGCGGCGAGTTGCAGCCTGATTCGGGTACTATTCTTCTCAATTCTGAAGCGATAAACAGACTGCCCGTGCATAAAAGGGTGAGAGCAGGACTGGGGAGGTCTTTTCAGATCACCTCCATCTTTGAAAATCTAAGTGTCTCTGAGAATATGGTTCTGGCAATACTTGCCGGAGAGGGACACAATTTCCGCTTCTGGAAAAATGCAATGACAGAGCGCGCCATAAAAGACAGTCTTGCGGGTGCTCTGGCCCGGGTTGATCTGTCCGATAAAGCTGAACAGTTGGCAGGGCAACTTTCCCACGGAGAAAAACGACAATTGGAAGTGGGAATGGCTTTGGTTGGAGACCCACAACTACTGATGCTCGATGAGCCTATGGCTGGCCAGGGTGCAGGAGGGACCGTGGAACTGAAGAAGTTGATTTCCGGTCTCAGGGGAACGACGACGATACTTCTGGTTGAGCATGACATGGACGTGGTATTTTCTCTGGCCGACCGGATCAGTGTTATCGTTTATGGATCCTGTATTGCCAGCGGCAATCCCGAGGAAATCCGCCGCAATCCTGAAGTTCAAAACGCCTACCTGGGTGAACATTGATGCTGCAGGTCAGAGACGTAACCGCTTTTTACGGTTCCAGCCAGGCCCTGTTCGGTGTCTCTTTGACAGTGCACCAGGATGAGGTGGTAACACTGCTGGGGAGAAACGGCATGGGTAAGACCACCACCGTCAAAGCGATTATGGGCTTGGTCTCAACCGGAGGCGGAACGATCGAGTTTGATGCTAAGAAAATTGACAAACGACCGAGCTTTGAAATTGCCAGGGCTGGAATAGGGTTGGTTCCTGAGGGCAGGCAGATTTTTCCGAATCTGACGGTGAGAGAAAATATCCTCGCCACCGCCGCCAATTACCGTGACATTGCGGGGCCTTATTCAATCGACGACATCATGGTGATTTTCCCGCGCCTTAAGGAACGGTTGAATAATTTCGGCAATCAGCTCTCGGGCGGCGAACAGCAGATGCTTGCGGTCGGTCGGGCTCTTATGATCAACCCCAAGCTGCTTATCCTCGACGAAGCTACCGAAGGCCTCGCCCCTTTGATCAGAGAGGAAATCTGGAGGGGGCTTTCAATTCTTAAGGAAAAAGGATTGGCAATTCTGATAATCGACAAGCATCTGGATTCGCTTTTCACAATCGCCGATAATCATTACATCATGGAAAAGGGAAGGATAGTATGGAAGGGTACGACCGCTTTATTGCGAGATGATGCAGAAGTTAAGTCTCGCTACCTCGGTGTCTAGCAGGCAGGCTGTGACATTGCTACCAACACTGGTTTGGAGATGATGACAGATCAGGCCAAGGCATATATTTTTGCGCTGATTTCAGTTCTTCTCTGGTCCACTGTAGCCTCCGCATTCAAAATCAGCCTGCGCTATCTTTCCCCGGTAGAGCTCCTGTTTTACGCCGCCTGCTTTTCCTGCTGTGTGCTCTTTATTGTTCTTGCTCTGCAGAAGAAGCTGCATCTGCTGGTAAAGGCTGATGCTGGGGTATGGAAAACATCGCTGCTGTTTGGTCTTCTTTCTCCATTTCTCTACTATCTCGTTCTACTCAAGGCCTACGATCTATTGCCAGCTCAGCAGGCTCAACCGCTTAACTACACATGGGCCATTACTCTTTCACTGCTCTCGGTCCCGCTCCTAGGACATCGCCTGAAACTACTGGAGATCGTTGCTGTCCTGGTTAGTTATCTTGGGGTATTGGTGATTTCTACCCAGGGTGATGTCTTGTCCCTGAAGTTTGAAAATCCATTTGGTGTTGCCCTTGCACTGGGCTCGACTTTGATTTGGGCGCTTTATTGGATATTTAACACCAAAGACCGGCGCGACCCGGTGCTGGGCTTATTTCTGAACTTTTTCTGCTCACTTCCTTTTATCGGTTTTTATCTCCTGGTTACCGAAGGTTTTCGCAGCATCGATAGGGCTGGCGTTTTTGGAGCTGCGTATATAGGCACCTTTGAGATGGGTATTGCCTTTATTTCCTGGCTGATGGCTATGAAGCTCACCAAATCCACCGCTCGAATTGCCAATCTTATATTCATCTCTCCGTTTCTCTCACTGTTTCTGATTCATTTCTTTGTCGGCGAAAAAATATTGATATCCTCGGTGGTTGGTCTCATCTTTATTGTTGCTGGGCTCATAATTCAAGCCGTGGCAGGCAGAACTGGAAGAGGTGACGGGTGACTACTGACAACCTGCAGGAAAAAGTCATAATTCTGGACGCTTCAGTCCCGGAAGGTCTGCAACTCATGCGGGCATGCTATCGAAACCAGAGATTCAGCAGGCATAGCCATGAGGGCTATGGCTTCGGTGTCGTCGAACGAGGAACGCTGTGTTTTAGATATCTCGGGGTTGATCATAGTGCACCTAAAGGAATGATCAATCTCGTCTGTCCCGGTGAATGCCACGATGGACATGGTAAAACAGCAGAGGGCTGGTCGTATAGAATGTTTTATATTGCCCCTGAACTGATGACATCTTTAGTCGGTGGTGACGAAAAAAAAAGCAGCAGTCTGCCGTTTTTCCGTGCCGGTGTAATAGACAATAAAGAATTGGCGACGCAACTAGTCCAGAGCCACCGGTACATCATAGAACACCCGACTGAAAATCTGGCCATAGAGGAATTCATTTCTTGTTTTATCACCAGTTTGGTTCGAGCCTATGGTGATGAGAAATTGCAGCGCCCACGGCCACTCATTGGGGCGCAGCAGATAAAGATCGTAGTAGAGAAACTGGAAGATGAATTCCGGGAGAATCATCGTCTCGAAACCCTGTCGGCAATTGCGGGGATTTCCAAATACCATTTCATACGAGTTTTTAGAGAAAACACCGGTCTGACACCCCATAAATATTTGAATCAAACCAGGATCAAGCGCAGTGAGCAGATGCTCAGAGAAGGACTGGATCTTTCCGAGGTTGCCTATCAAACAGGGTTTTCGGACCAGAGCCATTTTTCCAGGATGTTTAAATCTATTAAAGGTATTTCCCCGGGTGCTTTTCGCAATTTTGTTCAAGACGATCATAATTAATTACCGTTAATGTAGAGACAAAACGGAGATTTTATGAACGACTACGTGCACGGGTACTCGACCTACGAAACTGAACGGCTTGATGATCAGGCCCAAGTGTTGCGACGGTTTCTCCATGAGGAAGTGCGTTTCACTGCAGGAGCCAGGGTTCTGGAAGCTGGCTGTGGAACGGGCGCGCAGACTGTAATTCTGGCTGCCAACAATCCATCAGCGCATTTTATTTCAGTGGATCTGGCAGAAGATTCTTTAACAGAGGCTGCCTCGGCCATCTCTGCGCACGGCTTCTCCAATGTCTCCCTGGAGCAGCAGAATATCTATGAACTGCGCTACCCCGAGAACCATTTTGACCATATATTCTGCTGTTTTGTACTGGAACATCTCCCTGATCCGGATCAGGCCCTTTTGAAGCTTAAACGAGTTCTAAAACCTGGAGGGACGATAACGGTAATCGAAGGAGACCATGGATCCTTTTTCTGCCATCCACCTTCTGAAAATATATCTGCTGCAGTCGATTGTCTTGTCGAGCTGCAGCGCCAGAAGGGCGGGGATGCATTGATTGGCAGGAGATTGTTTCCCCTGCTGTCTGCCGCCGGTTTTGAATCTTTACAGGTTAGCCCTCGTACCATATATGCTGATGATTCCAAACCAGAGATCGTCAGCGGTTTTTCCAAGAAGACTTTTGTTGCCATGGTAGCCGGAATTCGGGATGCTGCCATCAAACAAGATTTAATTTCTACTCAGCAATGGCATCAGGCAATGGAGGATTTTAATCGAGCTGTTGGCAGTGAAGGGACGTTCTGCTACACTTTTTTTAAGGCTGTCGGAACAAAAATGGGGTGACGGCCAGATACTTTCAGGGTTATCTGTGGTGAACAGACCCACGGTTCCATAATCAGAGACGTTGAGAAACCGCGATGGAAGAATTATCTAAATCTCAGAAGGCTCGGACTGCGATAGCCAGCTTCAAGACCCTTGTGGATGCCCTGATACTCACCGGATTTTACCAGCCTTCAGGTACCACAGGGATCAAGCTGGAAGATGCACTGCGACAGTTCAACCCTGAAATTTACGGTTCCATGGCGAATGACCGGATTGTCGAGCTCAAAGGTCTGGAATACGTAATCGATCGATTGCCGCGAGGTATTGAGTCGTCCACCAAAATCGTTCTTACCGCTCAGGAGGATCTCGAATCCACCTCCTTTGAAGAGATTTACCCCCTGAAAAGAAGAAGACGTTCCTACGTCGTCTCCGACAAGGAGATGTGTTTCGTCGTCACGCGTGGAACCACCGAAATATATGATATTATTGCCCATCTGACTTTTTTAAACATTGAGGCCCAAAAGATCAGTCGTCAGGTAAAGGCGGCCAAAGATTTTACCAGGGAATGGCAGCA
>JBPCUV010000239.1:0-8661 GCA_051010975.1 Desulfocapsaceae bacterium | reverse complement strand
GACATCAAGGGGGTCTCTTTTGTGGGATCAACCAAGGTTGGCAAGCACATCTACAAGACGGCTGCCGCTAACGGCAAGCGGGTCCAGGCACTTTGCGAAGCGAAAAATCATGCCCTTGTTCTGCAGGACTGCAAGGTCAAGCGAACAGCCATGGGCATCATGAATGCCTTTTGCGGCTGCGCCGGGGAACGCTGTATGGCGCTGCCGACAATTGTGGTCGAAAACGCCATCGCCGACGAGTTGATTGGTTACCTGAAGACCTTCGCCTCGGAGCTGAAACTCGGTCCTGCCTATGACAAATCGACCGGCATGGGCCCGGTGGTAAATGCTGGGCACCGCGAGTTTGTCAACCAATGGATCGAAACCGGCGTCAAAGAAGGAGCAGAGTTGATCTTGGACGGCCGTGATGCTGAGGTTCCCGGCTATGAAAACGGCTTTTATATAGGACCAACGATCTTTGACCATGTGACTGAAGAGATGTCAGTCGGCAGAGAAGAGATATTTGGACCTGTACTCTGCATCAAAAGGGTAGACAGTTTCGAGGAAGGGTTGAAACTTATGAACAATAGCCGCTTCGCTAACGGCAGCGTGATTTACACCCAGAACGGTTACTATGCCCGTCAATTTGCCAAAGAGACGGACGGCGGTATGGTGGGGGTCAACGTTGGCATCCCGGTTCCGCTCGGCATTTTTGGTTTTACCGGTCACAAAGAGTCATTTTTCGGAGATCTGCATGTCATGGGTAAAGACGGATTTGCTTTCTTTACAGAGACAAAAGTGGTAACTCAAACCTGGTTTACCGAGGATGGCGAGGTAGATGAGAAGGTTGACACCTGGGACGGTACGATAACCTCCATGCCGGACAAAAAATAGCCCAGCCATCCACCTGTGTTGCTGCCGGGATTCCTGAAGAGGGATCCCGGCTTTTTTTTTGACGATTGCCCCTGGTCAACACCTCAGCATCAGCGCCCGGATTGTCGTCATGATCGAGGCAACCACCAGCCACTATCTGGGGCTGTTACTGATCTTCGATTAAGCCTGCTCTGAAGCCTTTGAGATAGTTCATGCAGAAGTCATCTTTTCCAGACAACACTTCACCGAGAAGGATACTGGCCATCATCCCTTCGTCAAGCGGGTTGATTATAGCTCCATCAAGGCCTTTAGTGATCGCCTGGATCATAAATGCCCGGTTCAGATATTTTCTTCCGGGTAGGCCGTAGGAAATATTGGACAGGCCGCAGGCGGTGTGAATACCTGGCCAGGTGTCTCTGATTTTCTCAATTGAGTTAACGAACTCGAGTCCGTAACGACCATCGATAGATACGGGTTGAACCAGCGGGTCCACGAAGATATTCTCGACCGCGACATTGTTCTGCACCAGACCGTTCACCAGTTTGTCGGCAATTTTCATTCTGTCGTCAACGGTCTGGGGCATGCCTTCATCGCTCATGCACAAGGCGATAACCTTCAAATCTGTCCCGGCGACTATGGGCAGCAGGGCGTCGTACCGTTCTTTCTCCAGGGATATCGAGTTGATCATTGCAACTCTGTCGTGCACAGCCAGAGCGGTCTCAACAGCTGCCGGATCGGGACTGTCAATCGCGCATGGTTTGTCTGTGGCTGCCTGAACCGTTTCGACAAGCCACTTTAGATACTCAGGTTCTTTGCCGACAAATATTCCCGCATTTACATCGATGTAGTCAGCACCTGCCTGGGCCTGATCTACCGCAATCCTGGCGATGGTTTCGGCGTCATTTTGCTCAATCGCCGTTTTGACTGCTTTACGGCTGGCATTGATAAGCTCTCCGATAATTATCATAGCTGACTCCTGAGTGTCTTGGGCATAATAAAAAAACAGGCCACGCCGTTAACAGCGCGGCCCGGGGTCTCGCTGTATCCCCTGGATAGGGACTTTGCGCGTGCCTGTATACTCAATCATTGCAGATCAGGCAATCGGCAATGTCAAATCGGTGTAACTTGCAAGGGGGTCCAGATCTCGGGTGCGGTGATCAGTTATGATTCCACCATGACGAATCTAGATACGATGGAACCCTCTCTGAGGGGGATGATCGCCTTATATTCATCAGACTGAAAGCATTGATCCAACTGTTCTTTGCTGCTGAACTTAATTATGACGATTTTTTTAGTCTGCCAATCCTTGGAGGCGATTACCTTGTCTGACTGAAGTAGATATTCGCCTCCGTAACTCTCGACGATCGGCCGTGCCTGTCTGACGTAATCGTCATAGCGCTGATGGTCAACTATTTCCGAGGTGCTGATCACAAAAAATACACTCATCCTGAAGCTCCTTTAATGTTACAGCCTCTCCGACTGCACCCTTGATTTCAGGCTGTGCGGTAAATTATTTCCCGGTGATCGAGGCGATGGTCTGGCGCAGTTCATCGGCCTGCGGATTGGAAACGGTTTTTCTAATCAGAATATCCGTGGGACTCACCGCCTGGCCATAGTAGGCCTCGTTGAACTTATCCTTGGTTTTGACTACGGCGCCGTCAAGAGAGATTCCGGCAAAGGCACCTTTGGATCGGGCATACGACAATACATCAGCTGTCTGGGCTGAGGCCCCGCCGCCAACCGGACCGGCAGCCAGGGTAATATCGGCTCCAAGTTTGAATGAGCTGGTAAGCAGTTTCTCCATGCCCCTGTCAGTCATGACAAGAAGGACTACTTCGGAGGCCTCGCCGCCGAACTGAACACCGAAGGATATCGAGCCGATTGTGTAAAAGGCGGGGTAGCTCCACTCTTTGGAGTCGCTGTCATGGGTAAGGAGGGCGCCGGAGCCCCCGGAGCCACCGATGAAGAAAGCCCCCTTGATGCTCTGCGGTATAACCAGAACTGCTTTTGCCTCCTTTACTTTTTCTCTGAACCATTCAAGGTCCGGGTCGGTAGCGAAACCGTTTACCACTGTTGCGGCTTTAGTGACCAGGCTCTCGGCATCAGTCTTGTCCGCACAAATACCAGCGCTGGTGAGTAGCGTGAGTACCATAAAGCCTGCCAGGATAATTGATGCTTTGCGTATCATGTTGTGTTCCTCCCGATGGATGTGAT
Organism: Desulfocapsaceae bacterium; assembly: GCA_051010975.1. Taxonomy (GTDB): domain Bacteria; phylum Desulfobacterota; class Desulfobulbia; order Desulfobulbales; family Desulfocapsaceae; genus JABDQA01. The sequence goes on along the minus strand of JBPCUV010000239.1, from coordinate 5,595 downwards.
TGTCTGAGGTCCTGTAAATTCCCCAGCTTAGGATTTATTTGGCCGGCAGATAAGGATGGCCATAGGGTCTAGAAGAAGACAGAATAAAGATAGTCATTATGAGCTGTCTTGCCATTGTTTCAGTTCTGTTTGTGGGAAAAATTATGAATGTTCGACGCAGCGCTCTGACCGATCTTAAATATCGTTGCTCTATGAAAAGCATCATCGCTTGTGGAAGCAGAATCTCCTGAGGCCTGCAGATTGCATTTTTTCCTTAAGGGATTATCTGTGTCGGATACATAAGCAAGCCTGATCAACTGTCACTTTCCAGTGAAAGGAGCATATAAAAATGAGAGCAATCGGCTATCAGAAATCACTGCCAATTGAACAAGCAGAGTCTCTTCAGGACATCACTCTAGATGATCCCACGCCTTCCGGACGTGAACTGCTGGTCGAAATCAAGGCCATTTCCGTCAATCCGGTGGATACAAAAATGCGAATGCGGGCCGAACCAGCAGAGGGAGAATGGCAGGTTCTGGGTTGGGATGCGGCAGGCATAGTTCACAGTACCGGACCTGATGCTGAACTTTTTACACCGGGTGACAAGGTTTGGTATGCCGGCGCTATCGATCGTCCGGGAACCAACAGTGAGCTGCATCTCGTCGATGAGCGGCTGGTCGGCTCTGTGCCGGCGACGCTCGATTATGCCCAGGCCGCGGCCTTGCCGCTGACCAGTATAACTGCCTGGGAGATACTTTTCGATCGACTGCAGATTGCCCGGGATGAAACTGGTGGCGCGACACTTTTGGTCATCGGCGCTGCCGGTGGTGTCGGGTCGATCATGGTTCAGCTTGCCCGACATCTAACCGATCTCCGGGTGATAGGCACCGCATCACGGCCGGAAACACGCAATTGGGTTGAGAAACTGGGAGCCCATGAGGTTATCGATCATAGCCGGCCGTTAAGCGAGGAGCTTAAAAAGATAGGTGCTGCAGCCCCCCGCTACATCGTCAGTCTGAATAAAACGGATCATCATTTCGAGCAAATCGTTGAAGCGATAGCTCCCCAGGGTAAGTTTGCCCTGATCGATGACCCGGAGCCGATTGATGTTCGTCTACTCAAGCGAAAAAGCGTGTCGCTGCACTGGGAGCTAATGTTTACCCGGTCGTTGTTCACCACTCCCGACATGATCGAGCAGCATCGACTGCTTGAGAAGGTCTCCAGGCTGGTTGACGAGGGTGTGCTGCGGACGACTTTCAACGAACATTTTGGTACCATCTGTGCTGACCACCTGAAACGGGCTCATGCCCTCCTGGAAAGTGGAAGATCTTGCGGAAAGATCGTTCTCGAAGGTTTCTGATTGGCCTGTCGGTACATCACCGACTTCAGGAGTAGAAGTTCTGTTGATCTTTAACAATATAGAGGGAGAAGGAAATGAAGAAAATTCTGATCGGAATAGCAGGATTAGTGATTGTCGCCGCAATTGCTCTCTACCTGCTTGTCGGAAATCTGGACAAAATTCTTAAAGGTGCCATCGAAGGAGCGGGAACCGAACTGCTTGGGGTGCCGGTCACGGTGGAATCCGTTGAACTTGACCTGAAGAGCGGTATGGGACAGATATCAGGGATAACCGTCGCCAACCCCGGCGGCTACAAGGCGACGAATGCCTTTAAGATGGACTTGATCCGTCTGGGCCTCGATCTCAGTTCTCTTCGCAAACAGCCTATCGTGATAAGGGAGCTGAATGTTCAGAGCCCCACGGTCGATCTCGAGGTAAACGAACAGGGTGGTTCGAACATGCAGACCCTGCTTGACAATATCAAGCAAAACAGCGCAAAAACTGATGAGAAAGCGGCCGAAGAACAGCCTTCACAAGAAGAGACAGGCACAAAAGAACCTGTTAAACTCAGTTTCACCAAGCTGACGATTACCGGTGTGACGGTTAACGGCGTCGTGCCCGGACAGGAGCCGACCCAGGTAATTCTACCCGACATTGTCAAGGAGAATGTCGGCGGTACAGAAGGACTGACCCCGGCCCAGGTCGGCAGCGTGATTATCGGTGACATTGCCGCTCAAAGTCTGCAGGCGGTAGTGGAGAAGAAACTGTCTGAAAAGATGGGGGAGGCGGCTGAGGGGCTGTTCAACGATCTCAAGAAAAAACTGGGCCAATAAACAGCTCTCAGCCAGGATCACGTTCAACTAGACGTGTAGGCCGCCAGATTCAGTCTGTAAAGGGGCAAGATGAGGCCAATTTGACAGCGCTTAAGGCGGGCCATAGGGTTTTAAACTATCCAATCACCCATCTCCATAGGGAGGAATGATATGGCTGTGCGAAACATTATCTTGTCTTTACTGGCAACTTTTCTTTTTGCCGGGCCTGCTGCCAGTGCTGATTTCCAGCCCTGGTCGGAAAATGTATTTGCCTACATAAAACAGGAGTTCGGGGATGAGGCGGAAAAGCGCATGCGTTTCGTGGAAAAGTTCATTCTCGACAACCAGAATATTCCGGATATGGAGAAGGTGGTACAGACCAATCAGGTGAGTAATCATCTGCCCTGGATTGCTGACGAAAATCACTGGAAAACATCGGATTACTGGGCTACCCCGCTGGAGACAATCACCACTTTCGGTGGTGACTGCGAGGATATTGCTCTGGTTAAATGGGTAATTCTCAGGAATCTAGGCTTATCGGCCGACAATCTGGCGCTTGCCTATGTGAAAATCAAGGAGACGGGTGAAGATCATATGGTCTTGCTCTATGTCGCCAAGCCAGATGCCCCAGCCGGTCAAAAAGAAGTGTACATACTAGACAACTACGTTGACGAAGTGAAACTGGCGGAAGAGCGGATGGACCTGCTCGCTGTTCTGGCCATCGGAACAGAAGGGAGGGTTGTACTGTTCAACGATGACGGCGAGAAGCGGTCAGTAAAGGCATCGTACGAGGGGAGAAAAATCAAGCAAGTGGAAGACCTCATTGAGAGAGTCAATGAGAATCGGGCAAAATTCGAAGAGATCAACGAGGGTCGTTCATTAATGCCCGACGCATAATTGGGGTGTTCAGGCCGGCTGCTCGTTTATTTGAGAGCTTCTTTAGGCTGGAGGACTCTAACGCATTCGGGCAGCTACTTGCAGATTCAATCTACTCTGTGTGAAGATCTTAACAATCACTCAATTTTTTTCTCCAAGCAGTAACATGGTATCATATAACTAAGGGAAGCCTTAGGCAGCAGTTTGATGCCCTCAAACGGGTTGAGAGTGAGCGCATCAACTGGTGAGTATCTGTCGGACGGATGCGGAACTGCGGAGGATACCAATGAAACGCTGTGATAAGTGCAGCCAGGCGTTGGCCGAGTCAGTTAAGATTTGTCCCAACTGCGGCAGCGAGGTGGCGGACGGGCTGACTCGCGTTGACACCTACAGAATTCTCGAAGTCATTCATGAAGGGCGTGCTTCCGTTCTCTACAAAGCCATCGAGAAGGAGGCTGAGGAGCCTGTTGCCCTGCGTCTGTTCACCGCCGATTCCGGCGTCGATGAGACGGTAGCCGAGCGCTTGACCCATGAGTTGGAGGTACTCGGGGAACTGCCGCCCGAGTGGTTCGTCCAGCATTACGCCATAAAGTGTTCTACCGATGGCAGGTGGTATAGGGTCAGCGAGTGGATCGAGGCTGAAAGCTGGGGCAGTTTGTTGAGTTCGGGGCGACTGCAGGAGACGGCGGTCGCCTACGACCTTTTTCACCGCCTGGCCGCTATCCTCTGGGGACTGCACCAGAGCGGCCACTTCATTCCCCACTTGATTCTCAACGATATCCTGGTGCTCAAAGGAGACCAGGACCGGGTCGATGTCAAGATAGACTATAAACTGTCCCGGTTTCTGGATCCGAAGATGGCGCGTCCCGGGCCGATGCTTCAGAATCTTCTCGACTGCCATCCCGACATCAGTGGCGGACGCCCCCTTGATTACAAGAGCGACATCTGGTCTCTGGGCAGAATATTCTCCCAGATACTCAGCGCCGACATGGATCTTTGCGATCCGCGTCCAGTTCTCAAAGATGAGACATTTCCCCAGGACATAGGTGTCTTGATTAGATCGATGCTGGCCGACGACCCGGATCTGCGGCCCGGATCGATGCAGGAGGTGGCAGAGGCGCTGAACAGAATCCAGGATGAGGCTGAGGAGATTAGGGAGGCTGCTCCTCCAGAAACGGCGAAGGAAGTCAAGAGACTGCGAAAAACGGTCACCGGTTTCGGCATCATTCTCACCATCCTGATCGTCATCGGCGGACTCTATTTCTTTCGATTCAATCGCACTAGCGGAGATATCGAGTCTGCCCTGGAAACCTATGCCAAACGCTATGCCGGTTCCGTCGCTTTTGTCATGGTCCAGTATCGAATCAGGGTCGACGATATGGTGGTCTACAGCCAGGTCAGGGAGGGGACGGCTTTTCTCGTCGATTCGGACGGCTACCTCCTGACCAATCGACATGTGGCCTGTCCGTGGCTCGAAGACGACACCCTCTTCAACATCATAAAACAAATCCGGGAGGTGAATAAAACACCACTATTCGAATATAAGCTCTACCTCTGGTTCGAAGGCGACAGCGCCTTTAACCGGCTGGTAGGCATAGGAGCTGGTGAGGGGCTTGAAGATATTTATGACCTGAGTTCTGCTTATCGACGGGGCGGCAGCAGAAACGTGTCAATCGCCGGAGTGGCCAGACCACCATCGAGAACCTCTCAGAAAATCAGGGCACCGCTGCAGGACGATTTCGCTGTTTTGAAAATCAACCGGGCACCCCAGGGTCTGCTGCCGCTGCCGCTGGACAGAGAGTTTGAGATGGAAAAACTGGAACGGCTTTCACCCGTGATAGCGCTGGGTTTTCCACTGGGCAGCAAAATTCAGGCCGACGTTATCAATGTAAGTGTTACCAGAGGCCATATTCGTCGTACCTTCAGGAATTTTTTCCAGGTCGATACCTCGATCTACAAGGGCAATAGCGGCGGGCCGATAATCGATAAAAACGGCAGAGTGATAGGCATCGCCTCGGCGGTGGCCACGGACATGGCAATGGCGCCGATGGTGGTGATTACTCCACTCTCGGATATCGGTCTGGTGCTGCCGGTGACCGAGGCGGTTACCTTCATCGATGAGCTGAAAGCCGGCAGTCCCAAATGGAACGGCGTCCTCGATCTGTCCGCCGCTGATCAGATCAGTGATATCCATGATCTGGCCCTGGCTGGGAAATGGGTAGAGGCGCAGCGCAGAGCCGACCAAAGTCTTGAGGACAGCGACGCCCCGGCGCTGATCATGTCCACCGCGGTCATGCATTACTGCAACGGTGACCTGGACGGCGCAGCAGACCTCCTGGACAGAGCTCTGTCAATTGATCAGGAAAATTACGAGGCAAGACTCCTGCGGGCCCTGATAGAAACCGGGGGGAAGAAGGGCAGAGAGAGCAGTGCATTGAAATATCTGCTTAGTCTGGACTGGCGTTCACCCGGCGAATTTTATGGCTATCTGGCCCACCTCCTTGGCAGCGGGGAGATCAGTGAAAAGGATCTACAGAGTTGGAATCTGCCATCTGAAAAGAGTTGGCTCCATTTTATCGCCGGCCTCAT
>JBPCUV010000238.1:0-5831 GCA_051010975.1 Desulfocapsaceae bacterium | reverse complement strand
TGACCCAGCGGGAACCGAATTTTTCCATGAACGGTCGAGCCTCGCGTTCCCCTCTGATGTCAAGCACCCGTCTCGACTGCCGGTAAAATTCAACCAGGAAATCAGCGGCGTCGATCGGCCTGTTCATGCCTGCCAGAATGTTGTCGAGGCTGTTTCCGGCATTGTTGATAACGTCCATGGCAGACGCGAACGGTGGTGCATAGCCGGTCTCGAGGCAACAGATCTCATCGACATCGATGCCGCTCTTCAGCATTACAGCTACGGTATCCACCCGCGCCTTGACTCCGTCCCCATGTCTTCCGGCCGCCTCGATGCCGAGAATCTTTCTGGTCTTTCTGTCAGCCACCAGCGACACATAGATGAATTCGGCATTGGGATAGAAATGGGCGTGATCGGGCTGGGCAACCACCGAATAGACCGGATCATAGCCGGTCTCTTTGGCCTGCCGGTAGGTCAGCCCGGCCTTGCAGACTCCTAAATCGAAGACCTTGACACAAAAGGTTCCCACGGTACCGGTAAAATGACTGGAGCCGCCGCTCAGGTTGGTGGCGATCACCCTTCCCTGCCTGTTTGCCAGCGATCCTAAAGCCATCAGGGTGTTCTCGCCGCTCACCAGATTTCTGAGTTCGACGCAGTCGCCGCCGGCATAGATATCCGGGTCATTGGTTCGCAGTCTCCTATCGACCAGAATCCCCCCGCTGCGTCCCAGGGAGATACCTGCCTCGGCAGCCAGATCGGTATTGGGCGTCACCCCTGCGGCCAGGATAACCACATCGGTCTGCACCGGTCCGGAAGTGGTATGAACTTCAAGCCCTTCCGAGTGCTCTTGTCCGGTTATCTTCATAACCCGCTCTGCCAGCATCAGCTTGACCCCGTTGCCCCGCAGTTCGGTGGCCACGGCCCGGGCAATGCATTTTCCAAGCAGCGTCGGCAACACCTGATCCTCCATCTCGATCAGCGTGGTGTCAATACCCCAGAGATCGGTGAGCGCTTCGCTGATCTCCAGTCCTATGGCTCCGCCACCGATGACCACGGCAGTGCCAATTTTACCCTGAGTCATCAGCCGCTTGATTTTTTCCGCATCGTGAAGATTTGAAACGGTGAACACACCGGGGAGATCGGCCCCCGGAAAGGGCGGGCGGATTGCCCTTGCCCCGGTTGCCAGTACCAGCTTGTCATAATCCAGCAGACGTTTGGACCCGCTTTTTAGCTCACGGATCAGGACTTGGTTGTTTTTCCGGTCGACCCCCAGAGCTTCAACGCTGGTCAGCACCTCAACCCCTTTGATGTCCCGGAAAAAGTTCTCATCTCTGATGGCATGAGAAGTGGTTTTATAGAGATCCTCCAGGTCATTGACATCGCCGCCGACGTAGTAGGGAATCCCACATCCTCCATAAGAGATCAGATCGTCACGGTCGATCAGTGTGATCTGCGCCTCCGGATCGAGCCTCCGGAGTCTGCAGGCGACTTTGGGCCCCAGGGCCACAGCCCCGATTATTACAATTTTTTTTGCCATTTTGATCGTTTAGTAACTTTAATATCGCCTGGATGTCCCATATTCTGCCAGGTACCACATTTTTTATTCATGATTACAAGAAGTACACTATCCAGACAACAAATTCAGCCATTATTTGCAGATGCACAAAATATCAGCTAACCCATCTGATCCGCTGGAAAAAAGGTGACATATACTGATATAGGGTTACAATAAATGGAGGATCTACATCCAGTCTTCACAGGATCGTCATATTCATACAGGAGGGGGGCATGCAGGAGTCAATTCAGAGGGAGTTTATTCTTTTCACTCCTAACAAAAAATACACCGGAAAAATCGATCTGAAAAACGATGGCATCCGTACCATAGACCAGTTAAACAGCTCTACTATCTACTGGAAGAACCCAGCTGAAAAGAGTTTTGACGATGCAGTTTTACTGCATGATGTTGATATATCGGTGCATGGCGTTGACAAGCTCACTTCTTTTAAGAAGCTGCAAATTCGTTTGTCGGATATCATGTTCTTTACCGACCGACTGGAAACTTCCGGTGATGATGCCGAAAAAATGCGAGCCCAGACCCTGTCTGCCAAAGCCAAGGACGAGCGTGCTAAGGCAAAAATTATAACGGAAATGAGAGGCGATTCCTTTTTCTTCATCTTTGGAACTTTTCACGGTCTTTTTAAAAATAAGACCAAGCAGCGCTACTTTCCCCTGACTGAGGTGAAAATTTATGAAGTAATTCGGACCGGAGAAAAATGGGACCGGATCGAAATTGACCTCGGCAATCATTTTATAGGCCTCTCCAGCAACCATATAGAGGCCTGTACCTTGAGTGATTACGAATAACCAGAAGGCAGAGTTGTCCAACACCTCTCTAATTTAGTGAAGATTCACTCAGCGCCTCATATTTCAGAGCTATGAAACTGCGGCATTCCTAGCAAAAGACAATGCCCTACCTGCTCCTCGTTCTCACCACCCTGTTCTGGTCTGGTAACTTCGTTCTCAGCCGGGGTATGCATGCCGACATACCGCCGCTGGCCTTGTCTTTCTGGCGCTGGGCGCTGGCCCTGTTGATCTTGCTGGTCTTCAGCTGGCGCATCTTCTGGCGTCAGAGAGATATAGTTGCCCGGGAACGCAAATTCATCATCATTCAGGGGCTGCTTGGGGTTACCGGATTTAACTCTCTTATCTACCTGGCTGTCCAGTCTACCACGGCAGTCAACGCGGTACTGATCAATTCCTGTACTCCGATTCTGATCGCCCTCTGTGCCTTGCTGATCAACAAGGAACCACTGAGCCCCAGACAGTGGACAGGCATCCTGCTGTCGCTCTCCGGCGTAACTCTTATCATGGTCGGCGGCGACCTCAGTTCTCTGGTTGAGCTGGAATTCAACCGCGGCGATCTTCTGGTCTTCTGTGCCGGACTTGTCTGGGCCCTCTATTCGGTGAATCTGAAAAGCTTCCCTCAGGATCTGCATCCATTCTCCTACCTGGCCGGCATCATGATCGCCGGATTGCTGGGCATCATCCCTTTCTACCTCCTGGAACTGGGAATGGAGTATCAGATGGTGGTCAATACTCCAACTCTGACGACCATCGTCTACGTCGCCATTTTCCCTTCGGTACTCGCTTTTATTTTTTGGAACCGTGCCGTTCGCGATATCGGCGCTACCCGGGCCGGATCCTTCATACATTTGATGCCGGTTTTCAGCTCGATTCTGGCTGTCTTTTTTCTGGGTGAGTCAATAGAGATTTTCCACCTGCAGGGAATTGGCCTGGTATTTGGTGGAATTTTCCTGGCAACCTATAGAGGCGGCAGGAGCGGCTGAGGGTTGAAAATTTCCTCTGTCATCTCCAGCAAAAAAGATTATCGTAAGAGCTATCCAGGAAGTCTGGCTGGTTTCCAAAGCAAAGGCGATTGTTAAACCCTGATTTGAAGAGGGCTCCATGCGGACAAAACTCACCCCCACCCTCATCTTCCTGCTCATCATACTCACCTCCCACAGTCACCTAGTTGCCGGCGGCCTTTCTCCCGGGACAATAGATGTCAGCGTTCTATACCGTGAGCGGATCATGGTACCACCGGGATCAACCGTGCGAGTTACCCTGAGCGATGTCTCCAAAATGGATGTTCCGGCCACAGAGATCAGCTCCGTGAGCCAAGAGATTTCCACGGGCCCGCCATACCGACTCAACTTGGACTACGATCCGGAGAAGATCCTGGATAGACACCGCTACAGTCTCAAGGCCAGAATCGAGCATGACGGAAAGCTTCTGTTTATAAGCACCTACGCCATCGATCCTTTCAGCTCCACGAAACAGCCCATCGAAATCATCACTCAAAAAGTAGCACCCCAGCCTCTCGACGCACCTGCGGCAACATTGGTGAATACTCATTGGCGGTTGCTGGTAGCCAGGGGAACCGAGATTGAGCTCCGAGACGGCAGCAAGGAACCGTTCTTTTTATTGGTCGAAGGTCAGAACCAGGTTCGTGGATTCGGCGGCTGTAACAGCTTTCGCGGCTCCTACACCCAGCAGAACGATTCGCTCGAGTTTTCCCAGATAGCGGCAACCAAGAAGATGTGCATAGATAATATGGATCAGGAACAATTGTTTTTTTCCGTGCTGGAGGCAACCGCAGCAAACGAACTATCGGGTGACGAGCTGCATCTTTACGATGGTGAAAAAGAACTGCTCGGATCCTTTCAGGCAACCTATTTCCAATAACCTGACTACCATGGACACCCAGAATCTAATCGCAACGGCGAAGAAGAGCCTGCTCAACACGGCTGTACGACCGGAGGTGGTGATGCAGCAGGGTCGGGGCATGTACCTCTTTGATACCGAGGGCAGACAGTATCTCGACTTTATCGGCGGCTGGGCGGTCAACTGCCTGGGCCATTGCCCGCCTGCCCTGGTCAAGATCATTGAAACCCAGTCCCGGACATTGATCAATGCCAGCCCGGCGTTCTACAACAGACCGATGATTGAATACAGCGAACAGCTGCTGTCCCACTGCTGTTTTGACCGGGTCTTCTTCACCTCGACCGGTGCAGAGGCAAATGAAGGAGCGATAAAACTGGCCCGAAAATATGGTCAGCTGAAAAAGAACGGGGCGACGGAAATCATCACCACCTGGAACAGTTTTCACGGCCGCACCCTGACCACCATGTCGGCGACCGGCAAGAAACACTGGCAGGAGCTCTTCGGACCAAAAACCGCGGGCTTCATCAAAACGACCTTCAACGAAATCGATTCGGTAAAGAAGTCAGTCAACGAAAATACCTGCGCCATCATGATCGAACCGATCCAGGGCGAGGGCGGCGTCAATATCGCCGATCGCGAGTTCATCGAAGGTATCCGACACCTCTGTGATGAACATGATATCCTGCTGATTTTTGATGAAATTCAAACCGGAATGGGAAGAACCGGATCACTGTTCTGCTACGAGCAGTATGGAATCGAACCTGACATCATGGCACTCGGCAAGGGTATAGGAGGTGGTTATCCACTTGCCGCGGTTCTCGCCAAGGAACAATTCGACCTGTTCGAACCGGGCGATCAAGGTGGCACCTACACAGGACAGCCACTGGCTATGGCGGTCGGAAAGATCGTCCTTAAGGAACTTTTGGGGCGTGATTTGGTTGCCAACAGCAGCCACATGGGAGCTTTGATTATGGAGCGTCTGGGGGCCAGCGCCAATCAGCTGGGTATAGAGAGAGTCAGGGGCAAAGGACTGCTCATCGCCTTCGACCTCAAAGACACGGACGGATCCACCTTGGTAAACCGCTGCCTTGAGCAAGGCTTGATTGTTAACGCCCCGGGTCCAAAAACCATCAGGCTTATGCCTCCGCTGATCGTTTCTGAAAAAGAAATCGAGCTGTTTTTGGAGATTCTCAGCCGCTGCCTTGCTCACTGAGGGGACTCGATAAATACCGTGTCCCCCGAGGTCTCCCCTGATTGTGCAATTGAGTTGACAGGCCAGGCGTTTCAAGATAATACTCAACTACCTAAGGTGTCCTTGAGACCTAATTTGATGCTCACAAGTCTAGGTGGTATGCCCAGTAGAGCAAGCCGTATAGACTTGTGAGCGTCAGGTTAGAAGGGAATCCCGTGTAAATCGGGAACGGGCCCGCCGCTGTGACCGGGGACCGACATCGCCAGTGCCATGCAGGCACCGCCACTGATCTTGGATTGGGAAGGCGCAATGTCCGGGATGATCCGGAAGTCAGAAGACCTGCCTTGGGAAGCAGTCTGCACAATCCCCGCGGATCAGGGATTGAGCGGCACCCGTCTGAGGTGACAGGGCCCCCAGACCAATTATGGTCCGGGGG
>JBPCUV010000237.1:0-3505 GCA_051010975.1 Desulfocapsaceae bacterium | reverse complement strand
GTTCTTCTGCTGTTGAAGAGAACTCCTCGAGACGTGAAAAGAAAGTTTTTTTGATACGGATGAACGGGTCTGCGACCGCTTCACTCACACTGATGGGGTTTTCGACAATATCCACTACCCTTGCATGCAGTTCGTTGCCGTTCAGATCGTTGAAGATTCCCCATTTATTCAGATGAAGTGTGCCCCGGTTACCGGCGGTGACCGGAACAGCAATTTCGTGCATCTTGGAACCATCGGCTCCGAACAGTTCACAGTAGAGCACGAAAATATGAGAGTTTTTGCAGGTGTCGATGTGATGCTGCCGGTCTGCTACTTTCACGGCCATGGTGAAGTGCCGTCCATCCATTACCAGTGTCCCCTCTTCAAACAGTGCTCGCCTGGCAGGGTCATAGAGATGCGGGAAACTGACAAAGCTGTTGACCAGTGGCAGCATGTAAGCCTGGTAGAGGATCAGCCTCTCCACTTCATAGAGGTTCTCAAGGATAATTGCCGTCTCGTGACTCTTGTCTATAAGCTCTTCAAGGCCGTTTTTGAAATGGGGATCAGTAATGTAATCCCGAATGGACTCATCACCAAGCGTCTCGACATTGACATCGGGTCTTCGATTTTTCCAGTTTTCATAAGGTTTGAAGAGCTGCTGCAAAGTTGAAAAACCGTTTTTGTCGAGAGCAGAGATTTCTTCTCCTAGCAGGGGAATGATGACCTGCCTGACCAATCTCTGCAAATCCTCGGCGAAATAGGGATTGATTTTTCCCCTCAGATCAAGGCTGGCCTCATCACTCAGAAGTGAGAGCGGAGCGGTGCGAAGATACGATTCGGCATCCTCGATGTTTATCAGGTTGTAAGCAACGTTTGCTTCTGGATGGTTCATGGCTCGATCCAGCAATTCCGGATTGAGTCGCTTGATGTCGCAAAGCAGAAAATATTGGTAGAGTTTGTCCCTCAATTTATAGAAAATTTCATAGCCGTTTTTTGTGGTGCTACCAAGCACGAATATCTCCGTTGCCACATCAATGCCGATTTCACCAGCCTCCAGCCGCCATTTCAGATAATTTCTACAATGGTCCAGAAAGGTGGCCAGTGAATTTTTGTCCACCCCGACACGACCGCCACGATGATCTACTCCTCCCACGGTGGAAACAATATCGACAATGAAGGCTCTAATTCTTTCATCATCTGCAGCTTCGGGCAGTACGATACCGGCCTGGTCGAGTCCCCCCTTCAGTACTTCTTCCTTGATGGTTCTGACCTGGGTGAGGGTGATGTGATCCGATGCTTCGTTGAGCCTTTTTAATATTTTTTCACTGGCAGACTTTATCTGTCGACCGGCTTTGCTTACTTCGCTGACTGCGGCTAACGATAGACTGGTATTGTTTTCCTGAATTGAGCCATGGTCGTTCAGATTTTCGAGCAGATAACGCACACCGTCTTTTATTTCTTCAGCCCGGATCCGTTCATCACAGTCGGAATCGAGGAGCTCGAGAAATGTCGTATCGGTTTTCAGCGTCGAGCTTGGTGCAGTTGTCGCAATCCACAGGGCCTCGTCGAGTTCCAGAATTTCTTTGAGGTCTTCGTGATTCTCAATTTTAAAGTGATAAGAGTCGCCTAACCTTTTAAACGAGGAGTTGTCTTCGCTGGCCTTATCCCTCGGTATTATTTTGTCAGCCCTCGGCATGCGTCATCTGGTAAGTAGTGGATTGAGGTGGAAAACCGATTCTCAAAGTGCAGCCTAAAGCTATACATTTTTACCATCGTGTGCAAGTTTAGCGCTACTTTCCTGACGACATTTTCCCTGTTTAGTGATAGTCTGGGTTCCGAAAAAAAGATGGGGTTCCAGGCTGTAGGCGGGTGCCGGAAAAATCCTGATTGAGTCTTTGCTGAGGCTCTGTAACTATATGAATCAAGAGGAAATTATGGGACAATCCATAAAGCATTTATATCGCCGTGTTGATGAAAGTCGGGAGTATTGTTTCAACATTGCATTGTCAGAGCAGCTGAGTGAGGAAGAGCTCGACTGTCTGCGTCTGATTCTGGCCGACGGCTTTTTAATTGAATCGGTGAGCCAGGAAGCGTCTCTAAGTGGCAACCGGGTAGTTGAGGTCGGTCCACGTCTCAATTTTGCCACTGCCTGGTCTTCGAATCTGGTTTCCATCTGTCAGGCAACCGGTCTGAATAAGGTGGAGCGGGTAGAGCGCTCACGGCGCTATCTGGTACCAAACGATTCCGATATCGAAGAATTTGTGGACAATGCCCATGATCGGATGACCGAGTGTCAATACTTCGAATCGCTCACTACTTTTGATACTGGGGTTATCCCGGAAGCGGTGTACGAGGTCGATTTAACCTCCAAAGGGCCGAACGGGCTGCTTGATATACCGGGTATATCGATGGATGAGTTCGATCGTAACCTCTACTATGACTATTTTGTCAATCAGCAGGGTCGAAACCCCACCATTGTCGAGATCATGGACCTCAACAATGCCAACTCAGAACATTCGAGACATGGTTTTTTCAAGGGTTGCCAGGTGATTGACGGGGTCGAGACAAAATCGACGCTGCTGGATCTGGTCAGCGACACTTTGGAGGCAAATCCTAAAGGTTCGGTGATCGCCTTCAAGGACAACTCCAGTGTCATCGAGGGGTATCAAATAACCACAATCAGCCCTGAAAAACCAGGAGAGCCTTCGCCTTTTGCAACGGTGAGTGCCACCTATCATCCACTGCTGACAGCGGAAACGCACAACTTTCCGACCGGTGTTGCGCCTTTTCCGGGTGCTGAGACGGGAACCGGCGGCAGAATCCGTGACGTCCAGGGTACGGGTCGCGGCGCTTATGTGGTGGCGGGCACGGCCGGATACTGTGTCGGCAGCCTTAACATTCCCGGCTACCAGCTCGATTGGGAAAAGGAAAATAAACTGCCTGCCAACCTGGCCACACCGCTGGAGATAGAAATAGAGGCCAGCAACGGGGCCTCGGACTATGGCAATAAGTTTGGTGAACCGTTGATTCAAGGATTTACCCGTTCATTCGATATGCGCCTGGAAGACGGTGAACGCTGGGGGTTTCTGAAGCCGATCATGTTCACTGGCGGCGTGGGACAGATCGATGCTCATTTGACCGAAAAGAAGGCCCAGGAAAAAGGTATGCTCATAGTCCAGATCGGCGGGCCAGCCTATCGGGTAGGATTCGGCGGCGGAGCTGCCTCCAGCATGCTGCAGGGGGAGAATGTCTCCGATCTCGATTTTGATGCGGTGCAGCGTGGCGATGCCGAGATGGAGCAGAAGATGAACCGGGTAATCCGGGCTTGCAATGAGATGGGTGGAAAAAGCATCATCGATGTGATCCATGACCAGGGTGCCGGTGGTCCGGCAAACGTACTCAAGGAGCTGGTGGAAGAGTCCGGCGGCAGAATTGATATCAGGAAGATAAAAGTCGGTGACCCGACCATGTCGGTTCTAGAAATCTATGTGGCCGAGTACCAGGAGCGTGCCGGATTACTGATAAG
>JBPCUV010000236.1:0-14115 GCA_051010975.1 Desulfocapsaceae bacterium | reverse complement strand
ATTACGTCCATTTCGGATTCTGCACCAGATACGCACTCGACTATACCTGCACCGCACTTGGTGTTGAGATTTCAGACCAAGACAAGGAAGAACTGCTGGCCGGCTACAAGGTCCTGCCGCCTTTTGATGACGCCTCTGAAGCACTGCCAGAGCTGAAGCGGGCAGGCTTCAGGCTTTTTGCCTTCTCCAACGGCAAACCCGAGGACGTTGCCTCTCTGCTTGAAAACAGCGGCATCAGTTCCTACTTTGAAGATGTGGTCAGCACCGATGAGATCAAAAGTTTCAAGCCGAACCCGGCCGTCTATGCCCATTTTTTAAGACGAACCGGAGCAACCGGCAAGGAAGCCTGGCTGATCTCCGGCAATCCCTTTGATGCCATTGGAGCCATCTCGGCGGGCATGCGGGCGGCCTGGGTCAAGCGGTCAGCGCAGGCTATTTTCGATCCATGGGAATTCGAGCCGACCATTACCGTCACCACGCTGGCCGAACTGGCTGATGGTATCGGCAGAACCTAGTCTGCCCCACTCATTCTTTTTTCCGGAGTTAAGTTATGGTACGGCTGGAACAGTATCAGGAAGACGAGCGCCGTCATCTGCTCGATCTGCCCTGCCCCACCTATGATCACACCCCTTTTGTCCGAGGAGTGACACCGGCCCGGGCACGGGTGGCAGTCGTCTCGACGGCCGGGTTGCACCGCCGCTCCGACAGACCCTTTTCCCTAGGCGAAACGGGATACAGAGTGATCCCGAAGGATATTGACCCGGCGGACCTGGTGATGAGTCATGTTTCCACCAATTTTGACCGCACCGGTTTTCAGATGGATGTCAATATGGTCTTGCCTCTTGACCGCCTCAGGGAAATGGCCGAGCGCGCAATTATCGACTCGGTGGCCGATTTTCATTACTCATTCATGGGCGCCACTGATCCCACCTTAATGGAGACTGAAGCCAGAAACCTGGCCGGATTACTCAAAAACGACCGGGTAACCTGCGTGCTGCTAGTACCGGTCTGACCCAATTGCACGCGCGCCGTGGGCGGGCTATCGCATTATCTTGAAGATGAGGGCATTGCCACCACCCAGATCAGCCTGATCAAAGAACACTCTCAGAAAATGAGACCGCCCCGGGCTCTCTGGGTGACGTTCCCGCTGGGGAGACCGTTGGGCAACCCCAACGATCCCGAATTCCAGCGAGATGTTCTCAGCCAGGCGCTGAACCTGCTGGAAGAAGCCGAAGGACCGGTACTGTTTGACTATCCTGAAGATGCCGACGACGACCAGGCCGGCCCGGCAATCCCCGCCTGCCCTGTGGATTTCAGCTCCCGGAATCAGGAATTGACCGACACTGAAAGACTCCTGCAGAAGTTCGAGTCAGAATTCAATTCCCTGCATACCTGGCACACTATCGCCTGTGAGCAGAAGGGCCGGACAGCAAGCGGCGTCAGCGGTCTCAGTTTCGAAGAACTGAGCACCCTCTATGCAGATTTCATAACCGGCAAGGCAGATGGTCTCGTCAAGTTTGAAGCAAATCTGGCCGACAAACTAAGATTGGCAGCCGAGGACTTGAAGAGCTGCTATTTCGAAACACTCTCCGCCCGGCCGGGGCAACCCACCGACGCCGCCTCACTGGCAGACTGGTTCTGGGGAGACACTTACGCAGCGGCAGTTATCAATGAAGTCAGGAAGAAATGTCTGGAGCAGGGGACAAAAGAGATGAGTATCACCGGAAAACTGCTGCTGATCCCCCGAAATCAGCTCCATCGGTTTGAGGTTTAATGTCTCTGAAGAGTTACTGCTCCTGCTCTCTTGTGCAAATGCCACTCCGATAAATACACTAAGCCTGTTGATTCAACCGTGATTTGTTTATAGTGTTAGAAGAAACGGAACGAATCATAACACTTTGCTCAGCACCGTTTCACCGACAGATAGTAAGAATTGGTTTCGGTACTGTGATTTCTACTCGCAGGTCTGATAACTGTTGAAGCTTTGATGGCTCGAGGTTTCCACAAATAAGACGTGGTCTCATGGAGCAGCAAGAATGACCAATAGTCACCAGCACACCCGTTTGACACTGGACAACTCGCTCACCGAACTTGATCGGCTGACCGAAACGTTGGAGCAGTGCAATAAAGAGTGGCGACTATCAGACAAACTCGTTCTGCAGCTCAATCTCGTACTCGAAGAACTTTTCACCAATGCGGTCTGTTACGGCTATGAAGACGACTCGAAACAAAAAATCGACTTTGTCTTCCTGCTTCGTAATGACGAGATTCAGATCACCATGTGCGACAATGGTCGACCCTTTGATCCCACTACTCCGGAAGACCCGGCTCTGGATGAACCTCTGTCTGACAAACAGATAGGTGGATTAGGAATTTTCCTGGCGCGTCAATACACCGACACACTTGACTATAGACGGGAAGAAAATAAAAATATCGTTACCCTGACAAAAAAAATCTGAAAGAGTACTTATAATCACCCAATAGGAGGGTTTCTGATGGATATTCGCAAAACAGAAGAGCAGGGTGTTATGATACTGGCACCCGACGGGCGACTGGATTCGAACAGTGCGCCGATATTGGAACAGGAAATAGGTCTGATTGGTTCCGATGACAGCGGCTACCATCTGCTTCTTGATTTCAGCAAGGTCGAATATATCTCCAGTGCAGGACTCAGGGTGGTATTGAAGACTGTCAAGGAACGTCAGGCTGCCAGTAAGTCTTTTGCGGTCAGTAATATGCAGGATCACGTTCGGGAGGTATTTGAAATTTCCGGGTTCGATTCCTATGTGACGATTCATACCGACACCCCGCAAGCTCTTGATAACTTCAAGTAGCAGGTCCTTCGGTGACTGTTGAAAATAGAAAAGACGGCCGCGAGGGACTGGCTGAAGACATCATGTTTGCTAAACGGTCTGACCATCCGTTTTGCTATTATGGTGCAACAACAATTAATTACAGCCCGGGAGGCTTGTGTTTTCAAAGTCGCTACCAAGTCCTTCCCGGTGACAATCTCTGTTTGAGGATGATCGGTCGGCATCTGCAGTCCTTCAGTTCGCTTGAAGAACTCACCTGTATTGCCGAAGTGCGCTGGTGTTCACAGGTAGGTCCGCCGGACACACCGGCCTATCAAGTCGGTCTCCACTATCACGGGAATCTTATCCCGCCTTTGTTTAAGCCCTGAAAGGTAACTCCAGGCGTCTGATCATTATTAGGCAGCAAGCGGCATGATTCCGACCTCAAATCTGATAAGTATTTAATGCGTCCACGAGCAGAAGTACCTATCTATAAACGTTCACTCTTTTCATGGGTGTTCAGAACCAGCGTGCCGCTGCAACTTATGCTGCTGGTGCTGATTCTCGGTGTCGTTTTTCTGCGGGTACTGCCGCTGGAGATCCAAAAGCGGATTGTCAATGACGTGCTTGCCGTCGGTGATGTCAATCAGCTAATTATCTACTGCCTGATCTTTCTGCTCGCAGTTGTCTTTTCAAGTTTGCTCAAGCTCGCTGTCAATGGATTACAGACAGTTATCGGTCAACGAGCCCTGACCGATATGCGCAGAGAGCTTTATCAACACATTTTGAGGTTGCCGCTCAGCTTTTTCAGGAAAACCCCTACAGGAACCGTGGTTGCTTCTCTGGTTACCGAACTTGCCGCTTCAGCTAATTTCGTCGGTGCTGCCATCGCAATCCCCCTGAGTAATATTCTTACCCTGGTGGCCATCGGCGCCTACCTCATCTGGCTCAATGCCTTGCTGGGCGTCGTAACCCTCTCCATTTACCCGATTGCCCTGTTTATCGTTCCGCTGGTGCAACGCGGGGTGAATAACTGGAACAAACGACGGGTCGATACCTCTAACAAAATGGCGAGCCGTATCACCGAATCGGTAAGCGGTATCAGCGAAATCCATGCGCAGGGATCGTTTCAGAGCGAGGAGCGATCTTACAACTCGATCATCGAGCGGTTGCTGAAAATCCGTATCATCTGGACCTTGTACCGCTACGGGGTAAAGGTCACCAACAACCTTTTTGTCGGTTTAGGTCCGGTGGTGGTCATGCTGCTTGGCGGCTATCTGTTGATGCAGGGAGAAACCGAGTTGGGTTCGATAGTGGCATTTCTCTCTGCCCAGGAAAAGCTTTACGATCCGTGGAAAGAGCTAATAGATTTTTATCAGACCCAACAGGACGCCTCTGTTCGCTATCAGAAGGTTATGCAGATTTTCACCGGCGAAACAGAATTCACCCTTATCGAGGAACAGGAATCTCCCTCTTCCACTCAAGGGAGTATAGAAATCCGGGATCTTGAGTTCGTCACACCGAATGGCATCAAACTGCTTGAACAGGTAAACCTCTCCATCGAAGCAGGCGAACATCTGGCACTTGTCGGTTTCTCCGGATCGGGAAAATCGACGTTAGCCAAATGTATAGGACAATTATATTCCTACACCGGTGGCGACTTACTACTCGACGGCCGCTCCGTCTCAAAGATGTCGAAGGAAGAGATTGTTCGCTCGGTAGGATTTATCTCCCAGGATCCTTTCATCTTTTCGGGTACCATCAATGACAACCTCACCTATGCATGTAATGCAATTGCCGATTATCCGGACCGTGATAACAACAGGGAGCCAGTGAGTCTGGACGATAAAATTGCTGCATTGCAGCAGGCCGGAGTGTTTGTCGACACCCTGCGCTTCGGGCTCAACACAATCCTCGATCATCAGCGCCATCCTGAACTCGAGGGGAGGTTTCTTAAAATTCGTTCAAATTTCCAGAAAAACTTCGGTGCAGAGCTGGCCGAACATGTCGAATTTTACTATCAGGACAACTATCTCTACCACTCGACAATTGTCGAAAACCTCATTTTTGGGTCAATTCAGAATGATTTGACACTTGACAGCCTGGAAGAGAACCGCGCATTCCTCTCGTTTCTTGATGGTGTTAATCTCAAGCTTCCTCTGCTTGAAACCGGTGCCGATCTTCTCAAACAGACGGTCGACATACTCGGACGGGATGTACCCAGGGATAATATCTTTTTTGAACAGACATCCGTTGAGCCAAACGAGTATGACCGCTACCTGGAACTTGCAGATCGACTGGGTACTGCTCCGCTTGCTAAACTCGGAGATGAAGACCGGCGGCTTCTTATGAAGCTGGCTTTTAGATATATTCCGGTCCGTCATAAGATTATCGACCTTCAGCCGCTGCTGGAAAAGTTGATTCTGGCCGGCAGACATGAGTTTCGTGCCTGGTCTCAAGAGCATATGGCAGGCGCGTTGTCCTTCTACAAAGACACAGAGTATATCCGCAGCCAGTCTATCTTGAACAATATCTTCTACGGAAATCTGACCAGTGACTCACCCAAGGTCGAGGATCGGGTCAACCAGTGCATCGTTCAACTCCTCATCGAAGAAGACCTGCTGGAAAAGGTAGCGGCGATCGGCATGGAATTTGATGTGGGTAACCGGGGTGACAAGCTTTCGGGCGGCCAGCAGCAGAAGCTCAGCATTGCCAGAGTCCTGCTGAAAAAACCGAAAGTGCTTATAATGGATGAAGCAACTTCTGCACTGGATAATAATTCACAGAGCAGAATCCAGAACCTCATAGAAAAATGGAAAGGAAGCCGTACAGTCATATCGGTCATTCACCGGCTCGATCTCTTACCGTCTTTCGATAAAGTGGCAGTGATGAAAACAGGGAAAATTATCGAATCCGGCGAACCGCAAAAGCTGTTGGCAGATCAGGGGGTGCTGCATGAACTCGTCCACGGAAAAAAACGTTGAGAGTGATAAACGTACTGGATTCGAACAGGATCTGGATCACTTACGGAAAGTGCCGTTGTTTCAGGGATTGGATTATGAATGTCTGAAGTTAATAGCCATGCTCTGCAGGCAGATCGATATAATCGAAGGTGATCGCTTGATGGTTCAGGGCGAAGATGACGGTTGCGCCTATTATCTTGTAACCGGCAATCTGCAGATATTTCACCGACAAGACGATGTCGACTACCCGCTGAAGACCCTCAAACCTGGCCAGTTCGTAGGAGGACTTGGTCTAATGGGGAAAACGATTCGCTTGTTCACCGTTCAGGCAACCGAGAAATCAACCCTTCTGAGGTTGCACAGAGACAATTTTCAGAAGGTCATGGAGCAGTTCGCCGGCAACATGACCAGAATCGCCGCCAATCTGGCCTCCGAACTTACCGACTGGGAGCAAGATATATTGAATCTAACCGAGCGCAAAGAACTGGAAGACGGGAACCAGGTTTTGGGGATTTCTCTACTGTAAGAAAACCGGCTTAGGCAAAGTAACCAGCGAGGAACCGATGCAACACATAGTGACAATTGTTTCTATACTGACTCTGACCTATCTTTTCGTGCCGCTTTCCTCACAGGCGGCATCTTCACCAACGGCGCCGATGACTGCAGGCGGTTTTTCGCTGAATACGCCGATCGAGAACTACCCAGTCGAAAGCCATGCCAATTATCTCAATGAGGTAATCGTCACCAATCTAGATGGTTTTCGTAAAGGTTTTATCACCTATGGAACCTGTCGCAATCCAGGTGAGATCCTACGGATCAAACTGAAATATAAAGACAGATCATCCAAATTTTTCAAGGAGTTGTTGAAACGCTACAAGAACGAGTTCGGAGCCAAACCCAAGTTTTCCGGAGATCAGTTTGGCAATGTCAAAAGCTGGAGGTGGTCGTTCACCGATGAGAACGGCGAGCGGGTAACACTCGTGCTGCAGCACAACCTCAAAGATTCGGACGAATCCATTGGCAACATGTTAAAGCTGAGTCTGCCCGACCTGATGAATGAGGAACGTCTCTGTTTCAACGAGCGCCATCAATCCAAAAACAGCAACACCTCCAGCCACTCAGAAAGTGGCAAGCTGGACTGGCAGAAACTCATACCGAATTAGCATTCACCGCACGGGTTCTTTTCTGGTACATCTCCAAAAGCTTCCAGCGAATAACCGGTATATCTTTTATATGCTCATGATGCAGGCGATAGCCGCTGATCGGAGTTTGGAGAATCAGTTCGCTCCTGTAATCGCCATCAAAAACGGCGCGGTCTTCATTGAAAAAGTCTCCGGTCTCAAGCTGCTCGACAATCCGACCACCGAAAACCCGTGCCAGGGCACCCCGCTCGATAATGTAGATACATCTTGGATCGACCTGTTTTATAGGGCGACCATTATCTTCGAACTCGAAGGGAATGAGGTGTTCGGAGATACTGGTCTGTACCCGGGGAGACAATGCTTCACCAAATAGCCAGGTATGGAGCAGGAATTCTTTTCTGCTGAACAACTGGTTAAGTGAGCTGAGCAGATGGTGTTCCTCGACAAAGCGATAAAATGCTGAAGCAGGAATCTTCAGGGCATGGACGAAGCTGATCGTGCGATAGGTGGCACTGGAAAGCGCATTTTCTTCACTGTAATTCTCCCCTATCAATGCCCCGGACGAGAAGGTATTATAGATACCGGTTCTGACATTGATCATCTCTATACTACCGGTAAGCAGCAGGTAGAGATAGGTGGTCGGCATATCCCGCTTGAGGATGATAGTGCCCGGATTGATGTCGACGATCTGATTGTTCAGCAACTGTTTGAGGTCATGTTCTTCAACGCCGGCCAAATAATCTGAAAGGTAGAGATAGGCTTTTTCGATCAGCGGATTGGCATGACTCTTTATGAGCACATCAACCATCCCGAACGGTGCGCTAGAGCCGATCTCTTTTTGAAAATCATTCAACGGTACCGCGGTATGGGCTAAAATAATCCTTTCGGAAGTATCGTTTTCAAAGTCAGATGCCCGACCGTGCACCATATCGGTACCGATATCTATTTTTTTCAAATCGACAGGTTTCAGATACCCGTCTATGACTTTTTGCAGGTAGCATCCGGGAATATTGGTTGCACTAGCGGCCTTTGAGCGCAGGCTGTCGCAACCGATGATGTCGGTTAAATGGGCATAGGTGTAATAACGCCCTCCCCAAAGAGTCCGGAAGCTCAGTGTCGTTGTCTCAACCGGATGTGGTGACAATCGTGGTTTCACCTCGAGACCGTCGATATCGTTCCAGTCTCCTTCCTTTAAATCGTGCACATCGAAAAACTCAAAGAAATCCTTTTCCGGTAATGATAAAAGTGCTGAAATCTTCTTGAATACCGAAGCTCTTACGAAGGGTGTAGCAAAATACTTTATCCGATGATCGCTGAGCACCAGTGTTGGCAACCCGGCAAAATGATCATCATGGCAATGGGTGTGGAAGATGCCCTCAATCTCATTTATACCGATCCCCAGGGCAATCAGGCAATAGGCGATATTTGGCCCGGCATCGACCAAATAGATTTTTCCCTGATAGACTATGACACTGGCCATACAAGGACGATTGATGTCCCAGCCATCTCCCTGACCTGAGTGAACGACACCAAAATATTCCCGTTTTATATCATGGAATCCAAGTGGGTAAGGAGCGGGGTAGCGCTGAGCAACGGGGATATTCAGGTTTACCGATGCGCCTTCTCCCCTATATGAAATGGTAAACTGATTGATGTCGTCACGTCTGATGAAAACACCATCGCGAATCTCCACCTCCTGGTTGGTAAGCACAATAGAATCGATCAGATTACCGGTCTGTTTGATTTTTCCGTAGGCAAACTCCATCTTCAGATTCCAGACAAGTTCCGCCTCTTCCTCACTCAACCCCGTCTCTAGGAGCTCATCAACAGAAATCAAACCATAATTTCCTCGATGGATATACTCGAGCTGGGCTCCTATCTGCATCGAATTGCCTATTAATAGCGGTTTTCTTCCGCTATTGTTGGGATGGTCGGGCACACCCATTCCCTGCCGATAGAGCATCTGCAAAACAGGAAACTCAGCCAGATTGGAGAAATGTCCTCCCTGCAACATAAGATCGGAGAGCAGGATTGCGTTGGGTCCCGTTTCCCAGGCCACACCATCCTTTTCAAGAGAAGATATTAAACCGCGACGGATCAGGTGCTTCACCGAATCTTCCACACAACCGCACTGGATGTATAGATCTGCTTCCGGGATGGCGACCCAGTAGAGGCCGGGAGCAACCATAGTTTTAGTGATTCGATTCATCTGAAATTATGCCCTTTTTAGCCCGTTCTCTGGAAACCAATGCAAGTTATGTCATCGTATTGATCGGCATTGGCAGTGTGGGTGGAAATTGCATTTTTCAGCTCCCGAAAACATTTTTCAAGCGATCTTGATCCGGCCAGCACATCTAAAAGTCGTACTTCACCAAAGGCACTACCGTCAATAGACCTGGCATCTGTGACCCCATCGGTGAAAGCAACAACCCAGTCGCCCCTATCCATGGAAATGCGAGAAGATTCAAACTCCAGATCGGCAAACATACCTATTGCTGCACTGTCAGGAGTGAGCCTTTCTATCTCCCCGGTTTTGCGAATTAGCACCGGAGCGTCATGCCCGCAATTTATGTACCAGAGCTCGTTGCTGCCAGGTTCCAACACTGCAGCAAAAACGGTGGCAAACATACTGGCCCGGGCATGATTGGTGGCAATATAGTTGTTGGTTTTGTTGACAGCCGATACCAATATCTGACCGGGATCCACATCTGCTTCTTCTCTCTGCTCAAACCCCTGGATAAGATTGGCTCGCAGCAGGCTGCGAAAAAGCACCATGAACAAGGCAGCCCCAACTCCCTTATCGCACACATCCGCCAGCACCAATCCTAATTTATTGTCATCTTCGAGTCCAAATACATCATAAAAATCGCCGGCCACCTGGCGGGCGGACTGAAAATACGCAGCCAGATCCCAACCATTTATTTCAGGAATCGATTCAGGGAAAAACGAGGTCTGAATCTGCCTGCCGATCTCGAGCTCTTTCTCAGCCACATCTCTAGCCAGCTTTACCGACTGATGCAGACGGGCGTTGTCGATGACACTCGCCACCTGTCCGGCAATGGTCTGGCTCAGTCTGACATCGTCTTGGGAGAACACCTCCTGCGAATTGGAAGGTATACCGATTGTACCAATAACTTCACCTCGCGCCAGCAACGGAACTACCATCAGGCAGGATGTTCCGCGTTGCCTCAGCACCTCATGGATTGACCTGGTGATAGGGTTTGTCTGGGCATCGGGAACCACTATCGGCTCGCCGGTTTTGATGACGAACAGGCTGGCGTCGTTGCCTTCGAGACCGAACTCCAGGCCGGTTACATCAGTTTCCCCGGGCTGTTCGGTATGAAAGGCGACTACTTTGAGACCGTCTTTCTTTTCATTTAAAAGGGCGATGCCTACATTTCTGGCATTCAGAACCCTCACCATCTCGCGGCAGATGGAGTGGAGAATGTCGTCTAAGTCTAGACTGGAGCTTATTGCCTCCGCCAGGTGGTTCAGGATTGTCAGCTCTTCTGCTCGTCGTTCAAGTGTCTTTTTGACCTCGAGAAAATCGACGTGTTCCTCTGATCTGATCTGACCCTGATCCATCTCTGTCTACTATGATTTCAGTTGTTCTCTGGCCCTGATTTTAGCATCGATCAGCTCTTTGTGAGTCAGGCGAAGCAGATTTGCCAGCTTATGGGCAAAATGATCTTCGTGTCCCTCGAGCCTCCCATCAATATGAATTACCCGCCATACCGATTCCATGACCCCGAGTTTCTCCTCTTTCGAGTAGTTCTGGTTCATGTAGCGAGTGAAACTAAACAGATCGATGGAGTCCTCTCTCTTTTGATAGGCCTGCTCGATCAGTTCAGTGATATCCTGTCTTGAGATGCCAAATTTATCGGTGAGCGTATCGATCACATGGGCCATTTCCTGGTCCGAACACTCACCGTCAACGTGAGCCGCTTCTATCATCAGCACGCACAATGCGACATGGGCCTCTTCCTGGTTTGTCGGAGGTGCTTCCTGAGCAGCATCACCCAATATTTTCTTTATAATTCCAATCATTTTTTATTGCTTCCCTGGAAAGATGTAATGGTAGTATTTTTTCTGCCCGAACCCCCTCGGACTCCTGTTGACCACGATCAGCCCGACCGTCACCAGAATAATCGACCCGATCAAGCCCATGGTCAGCGGTTCACCGAGCATCACTACACCAAAGAATACACCGGAAATGGGCATAATGAAAATAAAACTATGAAGAGTTGAGGCACCATAGCGCTTTATCATCATGGTCCAACCGATCAGACCGAATGAAGCGGTTACAAAAGTCTGGTAGGCCATGGCGGTGAGAATTGAACCATCCACGTAGCTGATCATTTCCCTGTCCATAAACAATGCGGTTAGCAGGAACAAAGGTGCCGAAATCGCCACTGGATAGAAGGTTACCTGGCTGGGATGGAAGGAGCCGATTATGCGTTTGGTATAGATGGCATTCCCCCCCCAGATCAGTACTGCTGCCAGAACAAACAGATCACCCAGCAGGACATCCCGATCCAGGTGTCCCGCATCTCCAAATAGAAGTAGCACCCCGCAGAACCCAAGAATGAGGCCGATTACCTTTTGGGCCGAGATACGCTCTTCTTCAATGAAATAATGGGCCAGGACCAGTACCACAAAAGGCAGGATGTTGGCAATGAGCGTACCATGGGATGCGGTTGTTCTGCTGAGCCCAAGATAAAAAAGTGAAAGCTGAACATAGAAAATCAACCCGAGAATGACCAATTGTCCAAATTGGTAAAGACTTATCCGGACAGGTTTACCAGTGAGCAAAGCCCAGAGAAAAATAACTCCCGCGGCAAGGCCAAAGCGGATACCGGCCGTGGTGAATACTCCCAGGCCGGTCAGACTGATTTTGATCGCCACCGCATTGGCACCGAACAGAACGCAGAGCAATATCGTAAAAGCTGCTGCCCCGGCATCCATACCATCTGAAACAGTGGGACCCGCAGCGGTTCTTTCATCTATTTTCAACTAAGTGTGCCCCGAGGGTCCCCTCACTATCTGCAGTTGTGCAGGAAATTCTTTGTTTTCTATATTCTTTTTATCTGAGATTTCAGAGCGCTATCTCGTCTCCGAAACCCATTACCACCGCCTGCTTGCCAATTGCTTCGACTCCTTGCTTGAATTCCTGGGGATCCGCCTCAATCACCGGAAAGGTGTTGTAGTGCATAGGGATGGCAATGCCCGGATTGGCCAGTTCAACCGCCTTTACCGCATCAACGATGCCCATGGTAAAGTTATCGCCAATGGGTACCAGCATGTAATCTAATGGTGTCATCTCCCCAATCAGCTTCATATCGTAGAATAATCCCGTATCGCCGGTATGATAGAGTGTTTCTCCGTCAATACTCAGCACCACCCCTGCCGGTTCGCCAGCATAGGTATTGTCCGGCGTCATTGAACCATGATGGGCGATGGTGAACTTGAGGCTGCCGAAATCGAAGGTGTAGGAGCCGCCGATGTGCATATTGTGTGCCCTGAAGCCTTTGTCACTGCAGTAATTGGCAAGTTCATTGACACAGATAAACAATGGGTCGGTCCGTGCAGCTATTTTGAACCCATCTCCAAGATGGTCGCCGTGGCCATGGGTCAGCACAATAAAGTCAGCACTTACCTGATCCGAGGTTATCGGCGAGGTTGGATTGTCATCCAGAAATGGATCAATCAGCAAAACCAGGCCGGAATCGGTGGTAATCTGGAACGATGAGTGGGAAAAATATTTTAGTTTCATGATGACCTCCATAGATTAGATGAACTCACCCGACAAATAGGCACTCATACATCGCTTCGCGTAAAAGAGCACTGTACCCTTTCATGCTGTTAATAACTTTCGGCCAAGGACTCCCTCCAACTGCGAACCTGCTCCTTTCCAATTAATCTGTTATTCTACCTTTTGTCAGCAATAAAAGAATCCCTTTCCAACGACCACCAATGGCGGATAGATATCGAAAATTTGAAGAGCTGAGCAGGTACGAGAGTGAATTCAGTGTAGATGTGCAAGACCGAACCAGCGATGTGACCATTCTCGCCCCGCATGGCGGGAGGATCGAGCCAAGCACCTCTGAAGTTGCCGCCCTTATCGCCGGTGATGACTACAACCTTTTCTGTTTCAACGGTTTGAAAGATAACGATAACCGCGACCTGCACATCACCAGCCATCGTTTCGATCATCCCCAAGCCCTGAGTCTGGTCAGTAAGTCATCCTATGTGATCGCCGTACACGGTTGCACGGTCAACAAATCGTTCATCTATCTCGGAGGTCTCGACAAAGAGGTGATCCGGCAGATCAGCTATGAATTGGAAAATCACCAGATAGACAATGAATGGGGAAACTACCGCTTTAGAGGAACGCATCGGCATAACATCTGTAACCGCGGCAGATTTAAACGGGGAGTGCAACTGGAACTATCAAGAGGAGTGCGTGACAGTGGATCAGCCCACATCAAAATCGGCTTGGCGGTGAAATCAGCAATCGCGACGCTCAAGAACAACCGGGAGAGCTAAGGGAGTTAGCTCTCCCGTAAATGCTAGAAAAAGTCGGTTGATATGGCAGTCTTTCGCTTTCTAGCAAAATCAAAATTTCAAGGTGGGATAAAAAGATCTGGACTTATTTATAATCGCTCTACCATAAATTTCAATCGGCCGGCACCCTACCCAATAACTAGGTAAATACACCTAGGCTATCTTTTTTCCTTCTCATTATCAAAAGCTTAGAACACACTTTCAGCCAACATCAATGTGAAAGCGAGGAACGTGAATGATTTGGTCAATACCCACGAATCTTGTTCGTGTTGTGCAAATCAGGCACCCAAGCCCTTTCTTGAAACGAAGCCCGCCGAGACCATGATACCTAGCTGCAACCCTTTGTCAGTTGTCTCGTCATTCTGGTGAGAATTCTGATCTCACGCCACAATGCCCAGCAAGCAAAGCCATGCCCCGGTCGCACTCTTTGCACAGAGCAGAGGAACTACGGGTGCGGGACAAAAAAAATCGATTATTTTTCGATGGGATTGTGACAGGCTACCTCGGTCTCTTCGATTTTGCGCATATCGGGAAACACTTCGAGGCATCGGGCGGTGGCTTTCGAGCAGCGAGGATTGAAAAAACAGCCGGGAGGAGGATCGATCGGCGACGGTAATTCGCCATGCAGCACGATTCTCTGTTTTTCTTTAAAAG
>JBPCUV010000235.1:0-3162 GCA_051010975.1 Desulfocapsaceae bacterium | reverse complement strand
AGAACTGCACTGTGAAGATGGGGTGCTTCCCTTGGGTGGCCGGGTTTTGGATGCAACAGGTTTGGCTCAGGGTCGGAGCCTAGAGGCTCAGATTTGGCCAAGGATTCGAGTCCAGAGGCTCATATTTGAGTTTGTAAGATCTTGTTTGGCTCATGATTAGAATCTTAGAATCTAGAGGCTGAGAATTGCAGTCTAGATGCTAGGTTTGGAGTCAGAAGTCTGAGAATTGGAGTCTGGAGGCTCTGTATTGACTCAAGGTTGGAGTCTAGAGGCTCAGGTCCTTTCACGGTTCGAATTCTAAAGGCTCTGGGTTGGCTCATGGTTCGAGTGTAGAGGAGCAGGTTTGAAGTCTGGTGGCTCTTACATGGCTCAGATTTAGAGTCTAGACGCTGCAAGCTTGTGGCTGGTCCCTCGTGGCTGCTGGCTCCTCACCTCTGGCTGCTGGCTGCTAGTTGCTAACTCCTGGTTGCTGGCTGGTGGCTGCTGGCTGCTGACTGCTGCCTGCTGGCTTCTGACTCCTGGCTGCTGGTTGCTGGCTTCTGGCTGCTGACTCCTGACTGCTCGCTCCTGCCTGGCTGTTGACTCTTGGCTGCTTGCTTCTGGCTGCTGGTTGCTGTCTGCTTGCTGCTGGCTCCTGACTCCTGGCCGCTGGCTGCTAGTTGCTGGCTCCTGGCTGCTTGCTTCTGGTTCCTGGCTGCTGGCTGCTGGCTCCTGGCTCCTGGCTGCTGGCTCCTGGCTGCTTGCTCCTGGTTCCTGGCTGCTGGCTGCTGGCTGCTGGCTCCTGGCTCCTGGCTGCTGGCTGCTGGCTCCTGACTCCTGGCTGCTGGTTGCTGCCTGCTGGCTGCTAGCTGCCGACTCCTGACTGCTGGCTCCTGGCTCCAGACTCCTTGCTTGTGGTTGCTGGCTGCATGCTGCTGGCTGCTGGCTCCTGGCTGCTGGCTCCTAGCTGCTGACTCCTGGCTCCTGGTCGCTGGTTGCTGACTCCTGGTTTCTTACTCAGATCGCCCACCGCCAAGAATCTCACTCAAACAATCCCCAAAGCACCCGAAACAACCCCCAAAGAATTCCCAGAGAACCCCAAAGCATCCCCAGACAATCCCCAGAGCACCCCCAAACAACCCTCAGAGCATCGCCAAACAACCCCCAGAGCACCCCCAAACAACCTCCAGAGCACCCCAAACAACCTCCAGAGCCCCCCCAAACAACCTCCAGAGCTCCTCCAAACATTCCCCAGAGCACCCCAATAATCCCCCAGAGCACCTTCCACCAACCTGCAGAGACATCCTCTAATTTCGTAAGTCTAGCTCTAATTTTGTTGGTCTGGCTTGAATTCTGTAGGTCTGACGCGAATTCTGTGGGTCTGGCTTTAATTTTGTAGGCCTGGCTCGAATTCTGTCGGGTTGACTCTTGCTTTGGGGGTTTGTGGCTACATGCGATTGCCTGCGACTGCCTGCGACGGCCTGCGATTGCCTGCGACGGCTTGCGACTGCCTGGGACTGCATGCGACTGTTTGTGGCTACATGCGACTGCCTGCGACTGCCTAGGAGTCTGGGGCTGGCCAGAATTTGCTCACCTAGAATCTGAAATCATGGTCCCTAACTGGGTCCCAGAACTGGGGCCCAAACTAGGGACCCAATTCCAGATGATAAGTTTTCCTCTGGAGTTCATGTTGGCAACATCTTGAAGCGATGTGTATCATGTGACACACAGAGCATGCTTGACATTTGACGAGCATGATCACTGCAGCATTACTCATCTCAGACACAAAATGGTGTGACTGTCTGTGACATGAGTACATACCGATAGCGGAGCGACTGTCTGTGACTGTGTCCGATGGCTTGCGACTGCCTGCGACCTACAAGCATACCGGAACGAACGCCTGCAATTGGGTGCAACTGCCTGCGACTGCTTGCAATTGTTTCTGACTGCCTGCGACTGTCTGCGACTGCCTGCGACTGCATGCGACTGCCTACGAGTCTTGGAGCTGGGCCAGACTTTGTTCACCTACAGTATGAAAACCACACCTATTTCTTGGTGCCAGGATCTGGACTCAGAACAAGCCCCCGAGTCCAGATCATAGGGTTTCCTGTGGAGCTCAGTGTGGCAATTTCTTGAAGTGATATGTCTCATGTGACACACAGACCATGCGCTACATATGTCGAGCAAGCTCACTGCAGCAAGTCTTATTTTCAAGAACTCACATTAGGCGACACCTGCAATCCTTGTGGGGCCAGCGATGACCCCAAAATGGGTGCCAGAATTTGGTTCGTTGGGCCAGAAATGAACCCCAAAACGGGTCCCAAAAACTGGTCCGTTTTTGGGACCCAAAACTGGCCCCCTTTTTTTGGCCCTATTTAATTTTTAATAGGGACCCAATTTTGGGGGCCAGAAATTGGCCCCATTTTGGGACCCAAAACTGGCCCCCATTTTTTAGTGTTTTTTGAGAATCTGCCGACACTTTTCGGGACCAAAAACTTGCCCCCTTTTTGGAGCCCAAAAGTGGCACCCATGGCTGCGACCAAAAACTAGCCTCAGTTTAGTCCCAAAAAATTTGCTTATTTTCGGGCTGCGACATGGACCACCAGGAAGACCAGGTAAACATGTCCTTCAGCTCAAAAACAAAGAATTGACACAGCCAAGATTCCTTGCGACACATAACCTCTGGGTGCATGTTCTCGCCTGGCCGCAGCCTTCGACCAATGTCAATTCTCCACCAGTCACAAAAACTTGTAATCCAGTATCGAGTTGCCCAATCGTGTTGTGTAAAGAAGATGCACAACTGCTCCTTCAGGTCCACAGGTAGGTCGGCTGGGGCACACCGAACCATCAGCACGACCACCGACATCATAAACACCAACATCATGGACAGGACTAAGCAGCATCCTCCTTCGCCCTTGCCGACCCCAGCTGCAAGTTCACATGTATTGCCAGGAGGAATCGTCGCACGCATACGCTGTTGAAACCAAGGCAGCTGGCCCGACGAAGGAGGGCACCCAACGACATGTGGCTATGTTAGCATATGTACTTGCTACTCGCATGCATGTATGTTATCATGTTAAAAAGGACCTGGACAGCAGAGGAAATCGTTATGCCTCTGATTGGGGGTTCGTTTTGGGTACCTGAATCTGGCCCCCCCTGGGGGAGGTATTTTGGGAGAGCAGG
>JBPCUV010000234.1:0-2824 GCA_051010975.1 Desulfocapsaceae bacterium | reverse complement strand
AATGCTGGAACGGACCATGCCCCATGCCCGAGCCCATATTGATGCGCTCGAGGAGAAAGGCATATCAGTCGCCAATGGAAGGGTCTTCATTGCCGATACTCTGAGCGGCTCCAAAGGACGATTTACCCGACCCTGGTATGCTCCACCAGGAGGTCTCTGGGGCAGTATCATCTACATCAGCACCTTGTTGCCCGGGTATCGGCTGCTGGCGCCTCTGGCGGTTGGGGTGGCCTGCTGTGAAGCGCTGCGAGACAATGGCGCCGAAAATGTTGCCATTCGGTGGATAAACGATGTCCTGGTTAACGGCCTCAAAGTAGGTGGCTTTCTCGCAGAGAATTTTAGTGGACCGGTATCCGGCGAAGAGTATTGTCTGCTCGGCTTCGGTATAAACATCAACAACCGGGAGTTTCCCCAGGCTCTTGAACATATTGCCACATCTCTGTCCCTCCAGACAGGCGTGCAGGTCGATCTGGAACGTTTTAGCACTTGTTTCCTGGCCAAGCTGAGCTGGAATCTTGGGCTGCTCTATTGGTGGGAAGAACAGGAGTTGAAGCGGTTTTCCGACGGCAGCGACGAGCCCGAGCATCCACTGATCAGCCGCTTCAAAGACCTCTCTGACGTGCACGGTCGCCGGGTTGTTTTCGGGTTTGATGTGCAGAAAAAACCGCAGTATCGGGCGACAGTCAAGACCATTACCAACGATGGCGGGCTCAGGCTGCAATTGGAGGATGGGACAGAAGTCGTCGAATACAGTGGTGAAATCCGCTATCTCGACTGAATTATAATTGATTTTTCCGGCTATCCAGCCCCTTCCAGGAATGAATTTCGCGCTGGAACAGATGGCGACTGTAATTATAAGAGCAGTCGAGAATTTGCTCCAGTACAGCACCGCTCGGCTTAAAACGATTTAATCTGAACACAGGCTGCTGCTGCACCGCACTGATCATCCTTGTTGTCCCCGCTGCCAGCAATCGGCGTCCTTTATCATGACCGACGCTGCATTTTTTACAGCTTATCGTGCCGCCCTGAACATTGAAGAGCACCTCTTCATAGACGTCTGGTTTGGCGCCGCAACTTTGACAGGCAGATAGGTCGGGACGATATCCCAGGACATCGAAGAGTTTGATCATAAACAGGGCCAGAATCTGTTTCTGGTCAATACCACTATTCAGCGAGTGTAAAGCCCAGAGAGCGAGCTGGAAGAGCTGATCGTCATCTGAAGTCTCCCTGGTTGTCAGAAGCATATACTCCCTGATAATCGAGGCAACCCGGTAACAGGTCAGGTCGGTCCGCAGAGAGATAAAACTGTTCACCAGCTCTGCCTCATTGAGCATAAAGAGGCTTCCCGCTCTAGATTTAGAATAGGTGATTTGCAGGAAAGTGAAGATTTCGAGTTTGTTGACGAATCGCTTTTTACTGCGGTGCGCACCTCTTGCCAGGGCGCTTATTCTGCCGATGTCCTGACATAAGAAAACGACGATCTTGTCCGACTCACCGTAATCGTAGCTATCGAGTACAAGAGCGGGAAGATCGGAACGGATGACGGGCATCAGTTAACACTGTCATTGACTATTGATTGGCCGGATTCGGTTTGGTCTGCTCGATGATCTCTATTTGCGGCCCCTGAAAGCCCCTGAGCCATTGACTGATGTGGTTGGCAGGGTTGTAGCCGGCATACCAGCTGATACCGGCAACGATCAGAATAATTGCCAGCACCGTGATACCGATGGCCGTTCTCAGAAAATGCGTGGGCCGTTCAGCCATGCTGCCTATCTGTTTCCCCTTGAGACTGGGGGCCGCTGGATCCGATTTTCCGGTTATATCGGTATTGTGATATTCTACGAGAAAGCGTTCAACTATCTCGTCCTGATCAAGATTGAGCATTTCGCTGTAGATCGCATAAAAGCCTCTGGCAAAGGCGAGAGCCGGAAGGGCGCTGAAGTCGTCGGCTTCCATTGCTCTGATCGTAGCTGGTGGGATCTTAGTTTCTTCAGCCACATCGCTAATGTCCAGGGATCGTTCCAGCCGCAGTTTCCTGAGCAGCATTCCCAATGATTCGTTGTCCGGTGCGCTCACTTCCATGATCGTTTTCTGGTCAGTTTAATAGGATCGTGTAAAAAGTGGCAGATTGAATGATTTGTGTGGCAGCCTGTTACAAAGAGGTACGGATATAGGCTTCATTTCTGATTTCATCAATCCACTCTTCGTATTCTTCTCTCAGTTCCTGATCGTAGAGTTTCTCTCTTATTTCCTCTTTAACCTGGGAGTAGGGGGCTTGCATCACAATTCCGCCCTCTTTGCTGGAGAGCAGTTTGAAGAACTGAAAACCGACTGGAGTTTCGATAACTGCGCTAACTTCTCCGGGATTCAGAGTAGTGACGGCGGTACGCATGTAACTGGCCATCTCACTCTCCTCGAAAACGCCAATATCTCCGCCTTCATCGGCCGATGGCAGATCAGAAAATTTTCGAGCCAGCTCCTTGAAATCGCTACCGTTTAGAGCCAGTTTATGGACCCGCTCAGCTCTCTGCCGGGCAGAGAGCTTACGCTGTTCGCTGATCGCCGGATCGAGCTCCTCTCCCTCGGTCTCTCCCCAGCCGATACCGATCTGGAGCAAATAATAACCCCCTTCAGGGATATGTTTTGTATAGCTGGTGTCATAATAGTCAAGGATGGCTTCTTCGGTGATGACAATCTTCGATCTCACATCTCTGTTGAGCAGTTTGTTCTGATAGATCTGGCTTTCGATATTGGAGCGGTACATCGCTTCATCAGCTCCACTCTTCTCGAGCTCGACGAGAAGTTGTTCCTTTGAGATATTACT
>JBPCUV010000233.1:0-7226 GCA_051010975.1 Desulfocapsaceae bacterium | reverse complement strand
TCGTTGAAGGCAACCTTCTTCACCCAAATCATTGCGAAGAAAGCAGGCAGTCGGTCATGCACCAGCAGGAACCAGTGGCCACGATACTCACCTGCGCCGACTCGCGGGTCCCACCGGTTGACATTTTTGATCAGGGTATTGGCGATCTCTTCATCGTCCGGGTAGCTGGAAATATAATCGGCGACCATACACTCGGCAGTATCGAATACGGAGTTGCCCATCTGCACACACCCCTTGTGATTGTTATGGGCCACTCTTCCTGTGGCGCCATCACTGCGGTTGCCAATGGTGCAAGTCTCGGCGGACACATGGCAACCCTGGCACCTCCGATTCAGACTGCAATCAAAAATATCAAGGATGCCGAAGGTGATCTGATCGAGAATGCCTCAAAAGAAGTAGCCTGCCAGATCGCCAGGAGTATCGAGACATCGGAACCGATCATCGCAGATTACGTTGAAGGGGGTAAGGTTCAGGTAATTGCCGCCTATTATGACTTGCAAAGCGGGGCTGTCTCGATTTTGCCGAAATAGATTTCTTCAGACAACAACATAGGAAATTCAATGATATACAAATTTCTCCCCTTTATCTTGTGGTTCAAAGACTACAGTATCGGAAAATTCAGGATTGACCTGCTCGCCGGTATTACCGTTGCTCTTGTGCTCATTCCCCAATCGATGGCCTATGCTCAGCTTGCCGGTCTTCCGGCCTATTATGGGCTTTACGCAGCATTCCTGCCGCCAATGGTTGCTGCACTTTTTGGCTCGAGTCGCCAATTGGCGACCGGGCCGGTTGCCGTCGTCTCCCTTATGTCGGCAGCATCTCTTGAGCCCCTGGCAACTGCCGGCTCAGCTGAGTTTATCGCCTACTCCATTGTCCTCGCTTTGACGGTTGGAATTTTCCAGTTCTCACTCGGTGTTTTGCGCCTCGGGTTGGTGGTCAATTTCCTTTCTCACCCCGTGGTCAACGGATTTACCAATGCCGCTGCCATTATCATTGCCTCTTCCCAGTTTTCAAAGTTTTTCGGGGTATATGTAGACAAGGCGGAGCATCACTACGAGACCCTCATTCGGGTTGCCCAGGCTGCTGTTGATTACACCCATATTCCGACCCTGCTCTACGGCATCGCGGCCGTGACAATAATGTTCGGCCTGCGCAAAATAAATCCGCGCATTCCCAATGTCCTTATCGCCGTTGCGGTCACCACGCTTATCTCTTATTTCACCGGATTCAACAATGATACGTTCGTCTCGGCTGAAGCGGTTCGAATCGATGGATTCTCACAAAAAATCGAGGCGTTCAACCACTCGGTTCGAGAAATCGAAAGAATCGGCCAGCAACGGGCCGATGTTGGCTTACTCGTGGACGAGGAAAAAGCCCATTCAAAAGAGGGGCACGGAGGAAAAACACCCAAGCTGGTAAATCTTGAGGGCGAGGTTGAGATCCTCTCAATCGAGCTGGCGGAGATGAAGCAGCACTCTTCCGATCTACGCACCGAACTCCGCTACATGAAATTCAGCGGGGTCCCTACAGGCGATACCTATGATTTCTACGATAAGAGTGCTGTCCCGACCGGTGTCGATCCCGAAAGCACCACCTGGCGATTGTCGGTCGGCTCCACCGAACTGGATTCAACAAAATTGAAATACACCGGAGGCGGAGCAATTGTCGGGAAGATACCCGAAGGTCTGCCAACCTTTGTCATTCCGACCCTGGACGCCAAAACCTTCTTCAAACTGCTGCCCTACGCCATCATCATCTCACTTCTCGGTTTCATGGAAGCGATTGCCATCGCCAAAGCCATGGCTGCTCAGACCGGGCAGAAACTGGACCCGAATCAGGAATTGATAGGCCAGGGACTGGCCAACATCCTCGGCTCTATCGGATCCAGTTATGCGGTATCAGGGTCTTTTTCCCGTTCCGCAGTTAACCTGCAGGCGGGGGCGGTGAGCGGAATTTCATCGGTTATTACCTCAGTGATGGTGGTCATAACCCTGCTGTTTTTCACTCCGCTGCTCTATCACCTGCCCCAGGCAGTTCTGGCTGCAGTTATCATGATGGCGGTAATTGGCCTGGTAAATGTGAAAGGTTTTGTTCACGCCTGGAAAGCTCAGTGGTATGACGGGGCCATTGCCATTCTAAGTTTTGTCGTAACACTCTATTTTGCCCCGCATCTCGACAAAGGCATCATGGTCGGCGTCTTCCTGTCGATGACGATATTCCTTTATAAATCCATGCGGCCGGTTGTTGCGAGCTTATCTCTGAATGAAGAAAAAGTGCTTAAAGCCGCCGATTACTATCGGCTTAAAGGCTGTCGTCATATCTCCGTTGTCCGATTTGACGGAGCTTTGTTTTTTGCCAATGCCAGTTATCTTGATGAGCAGGTATTAAAATTCCGCAACGAGCAGCCGGATCTAAGGTATATCCTGCTTGACGCCCGAGGTATTAACGACATGGATGCTTCCGGTGAAGAGGCCCTGGCCATGCTGGTCAAACGTATTCGCAGCGGCGGGATGGGGTTTGCCGTCTGCGGAGTGAAAGGTCAGGTTCTTGATGTCATGGAACGAACCGGGTTGTATGAGGAAATAGGCTCAGATCATATTTATGCGGACAGCCGGGCGGCGACAACTGCCATTATCGAGAAGATACACAAAGGCACCGACCTTCCTGAGGGCGGCTGCGGAAACTGCCCGCTCACACAGTATCTGCCTCTTGAGGATCAGAAACATATAGAAAAGGTGATGGCTACTTAGAGCCCGTTACGATCCTCTTTTCATTTCAACAACACAGCCCGTGCATCCTGCAAAAGAATGTACGGGCTGTTTCAGTATCTGTGTTAGAGAAGACCGTTGGCGTATTTTACTGCGGTAATGTAGGACTTGGCGATTTTTTTACCGCTAATACGAAGCTCCTTGAGCAGGGAAATGATCTTTTTCTGCTGGTTTCTCTCAAAGGCTATGGCAATCTGCAGAAACATGGCCATCGGACCGGATTGCTGGCTTAAAGCTTCTTTAACGCTGCCGCCGATGGGCAATCGGTCCATGATTCTATCCATCGGTGTACCCAGCATCGTATCGAGCAGGGAAAACAAGCCCATGATAAACAGTTCGCCGGAGTTTGAATTGTAGGGGCTGGCCTCTCCCAATAGTTCACAAAATTTGGCTCGTACCAAAGCCAGACGGGTCAACTCACCGGGGTGTTCTGAAGCCAGTTCTGAAACGACCACCAGCAGTACAAAGCGTCTGAGTTCCTTTTCCCCGAGATAGGCAATGGCATGTTTTACGGTCTTGACCTCCTGCAACCGATAGAAATAAGCGGAATTGAGAAAGCGCATAAGTTTGTAACTGATAGCGATATCCACGGAAATAATCTCCCGCAGCTTTTCCATGGTGGTCTCTTTTCTGGTGACTTCCGCCAGCAGTCTTAGAAGATTGACCTTCACCGAAGAAAGTTCCCTGATTTCGATCTTTTCCGGCTTACTGAAGAAATACCCCTGAAAGTAGGTGAAACCCATTTTGTTGGCTTTCTCGAAGTCCTTTATGGTTTCAACTTTTTCTGCCAGCAGTTTGATTTTGTGATTCTGCAGCCTGTTGAGCGTCCGGGTGATAGTGTCGAGCGGAGTCAGCCTGACATCAATTTTTATGATTTGAGCACATTCGATGAGAGGTTCAAGCTTTCGATTATAGACAAAATCATCAAGAGCAAGTGTATAGCCTTCCTTTTTGAGATTTTGGCATACAGCGATCAGCTTGTCGGTGGGCTCGACATTTTCGAGGATTTCAACAACGATCTGATTCTTTGGAAATGCGGCCGGCAGATTACGCTCTAGCAAATCCTGGGTGAAGTTTATAAAACAAGGCCTCAGACCCGATATCTCATCAATGCCCCTGGTCAGGAAAGTGGAAGACAGAAGACTTGCGGTTGCCCTGTTGCCGCTCACGTTGGCAAGCGTATACGGCTCCGCCCCCCGGTAGAGGAGCTCGTAACCATAAAGTCTCTTATGGACGTTGAGAATAGGCTGCCTGGCTATATACTGGTCCATAAGAATTATATTACATTTTAACTACTTACTCAGATCACTGTACATGACGCACCCATCTCAATTCCCCCTCAATTTTCTAGAGAAATAGTTGCGAATCATGGTTTTAGCGGCAGGCTCGATCAAAAGAAACTTTACTGCGAAATCATTATCTTCAACCCTCACGACCCGAGCCTGGATTTCGACAACGGTATCCTTGTTCTGAAGCTCTATGGTCAACAGTATCTTTTCATCGGGTTCCGGCGGGCTGGTGGCCCATTCCAGGGCACACCCCTCGGTGGAAATATTTTTCAGCAGCGCTTCACCTTCATCATAGGCGGTCCGATAGGTAACCGGTTCTTTGCTGCACCTGAAGCGGAAAGCCGAACGCTTAGACTGCTCTTTGTTCTGATCGTTCTTCAAGAATTGATTCAGCTCTTAACCAACGGAAGAGACATCATAAACCTCACATCAGCTGATGATACTCCGTCCTGACAATTATTGGTACATTGTAAGATAACTTATCTAAACAAGTCAAATTATTATGTAAAAACAATATTATCCGGTTATAGTGCTTTTTAAAATTCTAATCTCCGGGTCCAAGAGCTATTATGCATACTGCTGAAATATGGTTGCATACCAAATGAATCTCTCGATCTGATTCCCGGGTTGGCGTCAGATATCTGAAAACAAACCAATCTATGAAACTTCGTGAGCAGCCGTGAATAAATTTTTCCACTCAAAGGCCATGCTCTATATTCTGGCCGTGCTGCTGATGCTCGTGTTTTTCCTGCCCGACCTCATCGGCCCCATACCGGCTGTGATCTGTGGCGCGGTGGTCATCGGCTTCGCTTATTATATTTACAATCTCTGGTGCACTGAAAAACCAGATGATTCGGCCCAATCTAACTCAAGTGGTTCTGAAGGGGATCATTCCGGCCTGACCATAAACGGCAGGATCGAACCAAACAGAAAAATGGAGAAAATCATGCTGCTCGATCTTTTACGCAAGAGAAGAAGTATCAGACAATACACCAATCAGAAGGTTGAAGTAGAAAAGCTGGAAATCTTGATTGAATCAGTGCTGCGTTCTCCTTCTTCCAGAGGACTCAACCCCTGGGAGTTTGTGGTCGTCACCAACGAAGACACCATTGCTGAACTGGCTCGAGCCAAAACCCACGGCTCCTCCTTTCTTGCCGGCGCCCCTCTGGCCATAGCGGTCTGTGCAGATCCCGGCAAATCCGATGTCTGGGTGGAAGATACGGCTATAGCCTCTTTGCTGCTTCACCTGAGCGCTACCGATCTGGGCCTGGGAAGCTGTTGGATTCAAATCAGAAGCCGTCAGCATGATGATCAGACCGGATCGGAAACCTACGTAAAGAATGTGCTGGGCCTCGAACAGGATATGTCTGTCGAGGCAATCGTGGCAATCGGCTACAGTGCGGAAGAGAAAGCGGGCCGGGATAGTGAATCGCTTCTCTACGACCGTATCTCTTATGAGAGGTATGGGAATCGCCGATAAGACTACAGCTTTAAATCGACGATCCGGCAGATCTATAATAGATTTCAATGCGCTAAATAGTTACCCGCATCACTACTATCAGGTTGACATATTTTCGGTGGTGTGGGAATAAAACAGGTGGAGAGCAAAGGAGCGGTTTCATCTCTTATCAGATCACGGCAGCAGGGCACCTTGCAAAATTAGGATATTGAATCAAGAGACAATTTCTCAAGGTGGCCGGTAATTGTCGCATTGTCAACTAAACCAGTTAGAGGAGGAGAAACACCATGACGGCAGAACTTATCAGCGGCACTGAAATCAGCAAAAAGATTCTTGAGGAAATCAAGCAGGAAGTAGAGGAGATGAAAGACAAGACGGGCAAGGTTCCCGGCCTGGTCACCATTCTCGTCGGTGAAAACCCTGCATCGATCAGCTATGTGACGCTGAAGGTCAAGACCGCACTCAACCTTGGTTTCAAAGAAATCCAGGACAATCAGCCGGAAGATTTATCCGAAGAAGGTCTGCTGGCTTTGATAGATAAATACAACAACGATCCGGAGATTAACGGCATCCTCGTGCAACTCCCGCTTCCCAAACATATCGATGATAAAAAGGTGCTGAATGCCATCGATCCGGACAAGGATGTTGATGCTTTTCATCCGGTAAATGTCGGACGTCTGATGATTGGCGGCGACGAAGTTCGTTTTCTGCCCTGTACCCCGGCCGGCATTCAGGAACTGATTGTACGCTCCGGTACCGAAACCAAAGGTGCAGAAGTCGTGGTCGTCGGTCGCTCAAATATCGTTGGTAAACCCATTGCCATGATGATGGCCCAGAAAGGAGTAGGCGCCAACAGCACAGTCACCATCGTTCACACCGGTACCGCTGATCTGGCAGCTCATTGTAAAAGAGCTGACATTCTCGTTGTTGCTGCCGGTGTTCCAAACCTGGTCAAGCCGGAATGGATCAAACCAGGTTCGACAGTAATCGATGTCGGTGTTAACAGAATCGGTAAAAACGAAAAAACGGGCAAAGCCATTCTGCGCGGCGATGTCGACTTCGACAAAGCCAAGGAAATTGCCGGAAAGATTACGCCTGTACCTGGCGGTGTCGGCCCAATGACGATCTGCATGCTGATGAGAAACACTCTCAGATCGGCCCAGAAAAGCGCCTAACAGCACTCGCGCAGTCAGTCAAAAGGCCGGAGTTCCCTGACGGGGAATCCGGCCTTTTCTATTCACCTTCAGCGGGATGAAATGGGGCTTATATTTGTGGTGTCCCCCCTGAATCAATAAAATGGATCGACCCGAATCTCCACCATTGACAGATCTACGATCCCACCGACCGCCGACTCGATCCGGGCGCGAATCAGATCAGCCTGCTCCTCGGGGGCTTTTACAGTGACGTAGGCCCTGCCTTCCCGGGTTGAAACTCCGGCCAGAGGAAAATCGAAAAGCGCCGCTCGAATCTCCGCGCTCAATGCCTGGTCGCTGATGTTTCTGCGGGATTCTTCGGTAGCCTGATAACAGGGCAGTTCAGCTGTCTGGGCAATCAGTCCAGCGGAGTCTTCAACTCCCAGCGCTGAGACATTGACCGTAAGATCGTAAAGGACAGGATCAGCGATATCCACACCATAGAGGAACAGAGCCCATTTCTGTCTCTGCTCATCGTCATGCTTCAATTGCATCCGAGCCTTATCCTCGAGAATAT
>JBPCUV010000232.1:0-2908 GCA_051010975.1 Desulfocapsaceae bacterium | reverse complement strand
GGCCAGCGTGACCTCTTTCTCGATGAAAGCGACCTGCTGGATTACGAGATAAAGGCCAATATCGGCGTCACCGTGGCCGACGACCAGATTCCACCCAAGCGGGCACGGGTGATGCCGCTCGGTATCGATACCTCCAAGGTCAATGCCTCCTGGGTGGTCAGTGTTGAGTGGCTCAATGAGCATCTCGATGACGACAATCTGGTGATCTTAGACGCAAGGAGCGAAAGCGACTATGAGCACGGCCACATCCCCGGTGCCCTCAGTCTGGATCCACATGCCACCGAAGGGTTGAGGACCGACCCTTATGCCGACAATGCTTTAACCATCGAAGAGGATGAAACTCTGGCCGAGACACTCGGAGAATACGGCATCGCCGTTGACGATCATATCGTCGTCTACGCCAAACGGGGCATGGATGCAGGGTTCCTGCTCGGGCTTCTCGATTATGCCGGGGCCGAGAACATCTCCATCCTTGATGGCGGAATCATCGCTTGGGAGCTGGCGGATCTTGAGCTTTCCGATGAAGAACCGGACTGGGAAGAAAAGACCTTTGAGATAGCGTCCCGTAAAAACCTGCTTGTCGATACCGATTATGTGAAGGAAAATCTCGACAATTCCGCTGTCAAGATTGTCGACGTCAGGGTAATGCAGCAGTCCACCGGGCTGACTGGACACGGTCTTGCGGATCGACCGGGCAGCATCCCCGGTTCCGTAAAGTTCCCCCTACCCGGCCTCTATATGGACGACTCTTACCTAAAGAGCGCCGAAGAGCTTCTCTGGGTACTGCGGGAGAGAAACATCAGACCAAATCAGACCATCGTCGTCTCCTGCAACACCGGCAGCTGGGCAGCTGCGGCCATGTTCATGCTGCGTTATCTGGGCTACCCCGATGTCAAGCTCCACGACGAATCCTGGATCAACTGGGAAGACTGATATCGTTTAACCCGCATAATAACCGCACCAAAGCAGAAGGGCCGGCCGGAATACAATCCGGTCGGCCCTCTTTTTTTATTTAATTGTACCTGGTGTATCTGGTTAATACAACCCGGCTAAATACCCTGCATGGTCTCCAGTATCTTGGGGTTGGCTTCATCCTCAGCAAGAATGATGTGACACGCCTCGCAGTCCATCGAGATGGTTTCGCCGGCGCTGGTTTCGTGTTCATCGTCATGACAGCGGAAGCAGCCTGAGCTGCCCTGATGACCGCGCAGACTCCGATAGGTGTTCCAGCCGATCTTCATCGTCGGCCAGACATTTTCCAGATAGGCAGCCTGCACCCCTGAAACAGCCTTATCGAGCATCGGCTTATTACTGTTGACGACATTGGGATACTTGAGCCGATACCAGGCCCGCAATTCTGTGGCTATCTTGTCTTTTGCCTCTTCGTGACTGCCGTATTCCCTGGTGATCAGCTCGTAACCGATCTTCCTGATGTAGGGAAGTTCGGTCGGAATGGCCCCCAGCAGAAGCTTCTCGTCAATTGCATCTTCCGGCGTTTTATATATGTGGGTCGGCCGGTTGTGACAATCGACACAATCCATTTCCCTGGTATAGGTCTGCTGATCGGTCGGTACCGCACCGCCGTGCTTGTCGAAGACAACTTTTGTACCATCCGGCTTGGTGAGCGTCACCTGGTTGATTTTTTCCCGCTCCCAATCACTGTGGGTATAGGTGATCCTGTTTTCCTCGGCGACATGCCAGTGGATGCCGTGGGCCTCGGAGCCCTGATAACCGCCCGAGCCTACTTTCAGCAGCATGACCGTCTGGACATGGGTGTTGTTCTCGTCGGATAAAAACTTGTCCTTGATATAGAGCTTGTCACCGTGAAAGAGCTCAGGCCGATGACACTCTTCACAGGTATCACGGGCCGGACGTAGACCGTGTAC
Source organism: Desulfocapsaceae bacterium (assembly GCA_051010975.1). GTDB lineage: Bacteria > Desulfobacterota > Desulfobulbia > Desulfobulbales > Desulfocapsaceae > JABDQA01. The sequence continues at coordinate 1,022 of JBPCUV010000232.1, read as the reverse complement.
CGGCGTTTCGATCGGGGTGGCATAGGATTTGGCTACGACTGCAACCAACTGTCTGGTCCCCGACAACTTAGCTTTCACGAACCACTGGGCACCCGAGCCGATATGGCACTCAACACATTTCACCCTGCTGTGGGGGGAATTCATGTAAGTGGCAAACTCTGGCTCCATAACCGAGTGGCAGAGCTGACCGCAGAACTCATTGGATTCCGTGTAGTGATAGCCGGTGTAAGCCAGCAGGATGATCACAAAGACGTTGATGAAGGTCAGACTGGTGGCCAGAAATATAAGTTTTCTAACCTTGATGAAGTTTTCCGGTACCGACAATTTGTCACTGAGATATTCATGGGTAAAAACACTCACATCTTCCTTGCCCTTGAAGAAAAAGAGCCCCAGAAAAATCAGCACAAGCCCGATAATAAAGGCCGGGGCGACAAACATATAAAGCACGAAGCCGAAATACTGGTTGTGGATGAAGCCGAAGAGTTCGAGCAGAATTCCCGCCAACAGAATTGGAAATGATGCCGTGGTCATGGTCGCACCGACCAACGACAGCTTACTCCTGGCAATTCCGTTTATGAAAGCCCTGACGATTTGCGTAAACTTGACCAAAATAGATCCCTCCGTTGAGTTTCATTCTTGAATATCTTAACCCTTCAATAAAACACAAAGAGTACTACATTGTCTCGTGGATTTAAACGATTTTCAGCCACAATAGCTTGCCTATCCTGCTCGCAGTCAGGTAGATTGTCGACAGTTGATAAGGCCCTGGCGTGAAGGTAAAAGATATAATGCTGACAGATTTGTAGCTAGGTATTAATCGCCTTAGATAGAGAACCTCGTGGCCTTCGAGATGGGAAAGAGATGAGAATGGGAAGACGAACAACTATTGCAATCTTGTTGTCTCTATTGCTTTTGAGTGGCGGCTGTGGCGGCGAGCCCTACACCTACATACCGGAGAACGAATTAAAACCGGGTCCCGGCCTCTTCTCCGGAGAGGATGGTGAATTTAATCTGATCAACGC
>JBPCUV010000231.1:0-2902 GCA_051010975.1 Desulfocapsaceae bacterium | reverse complement strand
ATTTGATTATGACCATCAAATCGTATCTGCAATTGAAAAGCCCCAGAAATGTGTATGTCCCCTACTCGGTTGCCCGAACCGGCAAGAAGTCCATTCAGATTATCCTGCGGCTGCTCACCAAGGTCGGTCTGAAAGCGACACTGCCTCCGGAACTCATGTTCCTTGGAGCCTTCTATCGCACCCAGACACTCTCCTGTGAGAAACTGGAAAAATCGAGCTTCGTGGATCCCATGCCCGAGGAAACAGTTTATAGCAGGCTCCCGGAAATGGTCATCTACTACCTGAACCGCTGGGCCCACCAGAACCTGATTACCACTTTCGATGAGAAAATCGAGTTCGATAGTCAGATCCATGAGGATTTCAAGCACAACCCGATGGATCTGCTCAATAACATCCATCGGGATGCCACAGCCCCGTTCGATCCTGATACACCTTGAAACGAATCTATTAATTTAAGATTAGTGTTCTTGCGGAAGGTGAGTCTTTTTCCTTAGCACTAAGCACTCGAAGATTATTAACGCAGGCAGGTAAACTGTTATCCCGAGCACAGCGATGAGTTTAGGAAATGATGGAATTTTCAGGCAGGCACTACTTAGCTGACCAACGACATGCCTTTGGGTCTTTGGCACAGATCTGACTCAACTCACCGGCAGCTTCGAGATGCCCCCCGTCAGTCGCCATCTTCAGCCAGGCCGCTGCCTGGACGGGATCACTCTTTTTATAGGCAAGCCCAAGAAAGTACTGGGCATCGACCTGACCCAATTCCGCCGACCTGGTCAGCCAGTGCAGGGCCTTTACCCGGTCTTTCCCAAGCTTCGTTCCATTTAAATAGAGAAAAGCAAGATCGAATGCCGCCTCCTTGTGCCCGCCATCGGTCGCCTTTTCCAGGAGCTTGACCGCCTCTTCGACATCAAACTCGATACCCCCCTTCCCCTTGAGATAGAGGTGGGCCAGAGTGTACTGGGCCTGAGAATCACCATTTGTCGCATCTTCAATAAGGTGCGAGTTGTCAAAGGTCTGTGCCTGTAAGGTGGACCAGAAAAGAACAATCCAGATGGTTATGAGGGTGCGAAGAATATTCATTGGTTCAACGATAGGCCGCCAGTCCCGTCACCTCCTGGCCAATTATCAATGTGTGAATGTCATGGGTGCCTTCGTAGGTATAGACCGACTCCAGGTTCGCGGCATGGCGCATGATCGGATATTCACCCATGATACCGTTGGCTCCAAGCATGGTCCGGGCTGAGCGGCAGATGTCCAAAGCCACATGCACATTGTTCATTTTGGCCATCGACACCTGGGCCGGGGTCGCCTTGCCCAAATCTTTCAATCGACCGAGTTGGAGGACCAGTAGCTGACCCTTGGTAATTTCGGTGACCATCTCGGCAAGTTTCTTCTGCTGCAGCTGGAATCCCCCGATCGGCCGGTCGAACTGCACTCTGGTCTGAGAGTAGTTCAGGGCTGTCTGATAACAATTATCAGCGGCTCCCAAAGCACCCCAGGCGATACCGTAGCGAGCCTGGGTCAGACAGCTCAGAGGCCCCTTCAGGCCGGTTACTCCGGGCAGCAGGCTCTTGGCCTCCTCGACAATGACATTGTCGAAAATCAACTCCGAGGTTACCGATGCCCGCAGACTCCATTTGCCCTTCATCTGGGGGGCGCTGAAACCAGGCGTACCCCGCTCCACGAGAAACCCGCGCACACCTTCTTCGGTTGCCGCCCAGACCAGGGCGACATCGGCAATAGTGCCGTTGGTTATCCACATCTTGGCGCCGTTGATGAGCCAGGTACCGTCATCTTTTCGTTCCGCTCTGGTCCTCATACCACTGGGATTGGAACCGAAATCAGGCTCTGTCAGCCCGAAACAGCCAATTTTTTCGCCTGCAGCCATTTTGGGAAGCCAGTACTCCTTCTGCTCCTCACTGCCGAAAGCATAAATAGGGTACATGACCAGGGAGCCCTGCACCGAGGCCAGGCTGCGCAGGGCGGAATCGCCGCGCTCGAGTTCGTACATTAGCAGACCGTAGGCCACGTTTGAAAGGGCGGCACAGCCAAATTCCTCCGGCAGTGATGGACCGAAAAAACCGAGGCTGCCCATCTCCGGAATCAGATGCTCGGGAAACGATTCCTTCTGAGCATGCTCATCGATGATAGGCATTACCTTCTCATTGACAAAGGCACGGGCCGTCTCTCTGACCAGTTTTTCTTCATCATCGAGGAGATCCTGGAAATTCATGTAATCGGTGAGTTCTGAGGTCTGGTTCATGGGCTACCTGTTTAACTGTCTAGTATCTTTAGATGACTTTGAAGATATAATGTAACATTAGGATGTTTGTTCAATCTGCGTTGTATTTATCAAATTTTTCATGAATAGTATATGTGAAATAACGAGGAAAAAAACATGAATGAAGAACAGACGAACCTCTTGCAGTCGGCTGCGCAGGCTGCTCTGATAGCATATGCACCCTATTCAAAATTCCGGGTTGGAGCTGCCGTCTTGACTCCGGGGGGCGTGTTTTTGGGTGCCAACATCGAAACGGCCTCCACCAACCTGGGAATTTGTGCCGAGCAGGCTGCAATCACTCATGCCCGGATGAGAGGCGAAAACAAGATTATCGGCCTTGCCGTCTCCTGCCCTGACGCTTTGCCGGGTGAAGATGGCAAGGTCGACGAATATGGTGCCATGCCGTGTGGGGCCTGTCGCCAGTGGCTGGCAGAACTGGCAGCCGAAGCCTGGGTGGTGATCAGCAGCTCCAACAAGGTTTATGAGCTGAACGATCTACTACCCTTCGCCTTTCAACTGCACACCGACAAAGACTGATTCCGGTTTTAGGGTACCTCTGCTCAGTTCAGCGGCCAGGCCCCAACGATCGATTCAAGTAAGGTGATGAAGGTTTTCCGC
>JBPCUV010000230.1:0-3460 GCA_051010975.1 Desulfocapsaceae bacterium | reverse complement strand
ACCACACCGCCCGGATGAACCGACAGGTAGCGGGGCAACCCGATAAGTCCAGAGGCACACTCGATTATTTGCGCCCAGGGGCCGGAAAAATCCTGGTCCTTCAGGGCCGGCAGCCTGGCGATCTGCTCCTCCAGACTCAGATCACTGCGTTTGAAAAACCAGGGCAGCCGTTTGGTCATTTTAGAAATTTCATAGCCCGGCAGACCGAAGGCCTTGGCCGTTTCCCGGATGGCTCCACGTGGTTTGAAACAGACATGATTGCAGACCATCGCCGCCCGTTCACCGAATAGACCGAGCACTTCCGTCAGAACCATGTCGCGTTCATCCCAGGCAAAATCGACATCGATATCGGGCGGGTCACTTCTGCCGGGATTTAAAAAACGTTCGAAATAGAGATTGTAACGTATCGGGCAGACATTGGTGATGCCCAGACAATAGGCTACCAGAGAGGCGGCTCCGGAACCGCGGCCGCAGATGCGGCGGCTGATCCTGGTACCGTCCGGCTGCAGCGGCTGGACAATGTCGCGTACGACCAGGAAGTAAGAGGAAAAGCCCATGGACTCAATGACCTCAAGTTCATAATCGAGACGCTGGATGGCCTGGGCCGGCAGTTTGAGGCCATAACGTTCCCGAGCCCCATCATAGGCCTGCTTCCTCAGCACCGCACCGGCCGGCTGACTGCCCCGGTGCTGCCAGGGAGGCATCAACAGCCCGGCGGCTGGACGGCTGAAAGTGCAGCGCTCACCGATCTCCTCGGTGGCCGCCACCACTTCGGGCCAGACACCAAAACGGCGAGCGTAGACCTCAGGCGGTGCCAGCCATTGCACATCGTCTATGGTGCTGTTTCGGGCAGAATCGAGTGTCTGGCCGGCCGCAATGGCCTGCAGCAGACGGTGGAGACGCCGCTCTCCAGGCTCGGCAAGATCGCTGTCGGGAACGGCCACTGCGGGTATTTCAAGGACGGCGGCGAGTTTCCGTAGACGGCTGCCTTTCCCGGTCGGTCGGCTGCCCAGATCGGCAGCTGCCATGAGTTCAAATTCCCGGCTTTGTTTTAACACCGTCTCGGAACTGCTCAACAGGATAAGCCCCTCAAAGAGGTGGGCTGTTTCAGCTCCGACGCTCACTGTTTCCTGGCGCTTCCTGCGGCTGATTATATTACACAGATTGCGATAGCCGATATCGTTACGCACCAGCAGTACCAGCCGATCGGCCCTACCAGTCTCAACCTCTGTGCCGATGATCGGTTTGATCTCTTCCCGGTCGCAGGCTGCCAGAAATGACCAGAGCCCGTACAGGTTCTCCAGATCCGTCAGGGCCAATCGGCTATAACCTGAAAGGGCAGCCCGTCTGCACAAAACAGCGGGCGAGGCGGTGCCGCGCAGCAATGAAAAACAGGACCGAACACGCAGAGGGATCATGATACAGGCGCAGTCTGATCAATGCAGGATCGGGTGACTGCCCATCCTTATGGCTTCCCGGCCGAACCGCTGGCGTATGCGATCCATGGCCGCCAGAAGGTGTTCTTTCTTCTTGTCGGTGACGGAGTCGGAAAAAAGTCGAAGCTGTGGGGACCTGGAGTGCAGCCGGTCGCCGATCAGGCGGCAGCTCCGCACCCTGGTACGTCTCGTCAATCCCCGCTCGAGTGTTGTCAGCGCCAGGCGCAGCAGAGAGTCGTCGTCGGCAATCCCTTTACGGACACTGGCCTGTCTCGAAACCGAGGTGCCGTCCGTATAATTGAGCCGCAGCCCCACTCGCCTGGCCACCATCCGGGTGGAGCGAAGCTCCATACCAAGCTGGACAGCCAGCGCCCCGACTACGCCTTTCAGGACTGATCGGTCGGCACAGTCATTGCTGAAAATATGTTCCCGAACCACCCGGGGCGGACGATCTTCCTCCGGTCGGACGGCACTGTCGTCGATACCGCGGCTGAGCGCAAAAAGCGACTCCCCCCGACGGCCGAACACACCGTGGAGCTGTATCCTGCTCAGAGAGGCCAATTCACCGATTCTGGCTATATTGAACTCGCCCAATCGCTGTCTTTCGACGCTGCGCAGCCCCGGCAGCAGGTTCAGCGGCAGGGGGGCCAGGAAACGCTGTTCTTCACCATCGGCTACGATGTACTCACCCACCGGTTTGACCAGTCGTGAACCGATCTTGGAAACCAGCTTGCTACCGGCAAGACTCCAGATCGGGTCTATTTCGAGTTTGGCACGGATCTGCCGGTGCAGCCGCCAACCGACATCGGGCGGGGTGCCGAACAGCCGATGGGTGCCGGTGATATCGAGATAGAGATGGCCGTCTTCTGCACCATATTCGAGGACCGGGCTGTAACTCCGGGCCTCGTTGACGAACGACCCCATGGCCTTGCGATAGAGATCGAAACGGGGCGGCAGCACCCGGGCCGTGCGGCAGATCCGGGTTGCCCGGTTGAGCAGCATCCCCTTGCGGACCCCTTCCCTATAAGCCTCTTCGCTCATATCATAAACCGCTGCCCGGGCCGCCTGAAGAGGAGCGACGATTACCGGCTTTTCACGCAGCGTCAGATCGACAACCCGTTCAACGGCCACCGCGAAATCGGCAACATTGAGATGTAGAATAAAACGATGCCTGTTCATCGCCCGCTCTGCTCCAGTTTCTTTCTGATGAGAGAATCAAGCAGCAGAGCGTTGCGCGGCGCCTGGGCCCGTACGTGGTTGTTGAAAAAGATGATCCCCCGGCGGGCCCGCCCCGACAACGAGCCAAGCTCGTGCTCGCACCATTGGTGGAGCTCTTGCTCGGAGTAGTCGTAGTCAAATTTTTTTTGCATGTTGCCGTGTTTCCATCCCTTTTCGTTCCGTCCATGGAAACGCACATAGAACAGGGCTGGATTGGTAACCACATCGAGACGGGGAAAAAGACCGGGAAGATCAGGCTCATCGACACTTACCAGAGTAACTTGCCGGCGCTCCAGCTCGACAAAAACCGTGTCGACTGCCCAGGACGCATGACGGAATTCGACCGCCACCGGCATTCCCTCCAGGTAATCGAGTAGCTCTGCCAGAAAACGGCGGTTGGAGACGGTACGATCGAAATCGGGCGGCAGTTGAACCAGGATGGCGGCCAGCCTTTTCCCCAGGGCACTGATTCCCTGACGATAGCGCTGCACCTGCTCCCGCCAGTCCTCTTCCCGCTCATGGGTCACTGTGCGGGTCAGCTTGGCGGCAAAGACGATGTGAGCGGGCGCGGTGGCCAGCATTCTGGAGAGGACATCGGAGCGGGCCATCTGATACCAGGTATAATTGAGTTCGACGATGGAAAAAGAACGGCCGTAAAGGCTGAGCATCGCAGCCGATCTGGTTCCGGGCGGATAGAAGCCGCTGTCCACCCATTCCAGATAGGAATAGCCGCTGGTACCGGTCATCACCAGACAGGATGATTCAGATTGTTCGGCCCGGATCAGAGCCGTTGCCGGTCCCGGTGT
>JBPCUV010000229.1:0-4498 GCA_051010975.1 Desulfocapsaceae bacterium | reverse complement strand
GGGGTGGTTTCCGGGTCACAGCCCCAGAACAGCATCATTTCCGTGTGTTCGGTTGCATCGTTTACCGTATTCGCCGCCGGCCACATGTTGCCTTGAACACCTTGTCCCCAGACGTGTTTTGCGCCCCAGTACCACCCCTCCCAGCTATCCGGGTTACGTACCTGGAGGGTGAATCCGCCCATGTGGTCGAGAAGGTTTCCGGGATGCCCATGGGGCGTGTTGATTGATTTGCATTCGCCGTGCCCGTCGCCCTGCATCAATATTGCGTGCACACCATAATTCTTATGAATGCGTTCAATCTCGGAGGCTATTATTGAACTGGCTTCATCCCAGGAAATGCGCACATATTTGCTTCGGCCCCGATTCTGTGTATTTCGCTCTCCGTCTGGATCCCAGTCAACCCGTTTAAGCGGGTAGGCGATCCGGTTGGCAGAATAGACTCGCTTTTTGTAAGCGAGCGAGAAGGGGCCTGGCAGAGATTTCCAGGTCGGCTCAATCGATTTACCGTTTTTTGACATCCGCCATTGCCGGACCTCTTCTTTTTTATATTTCCAGCCATAGCGCATGGGACGTATGCGGACAATCCTGCCGTCTTTTACATCAACCATGCCTTCGGCCCCGCCTCCAAAAAAACCGCCCAGCCCGAGGCTTCTTAAAACCGTTTTATCTTTGAGCTTCAGATCTGCCATTGTGTGCCTCTATTTTATTTTGCCTTTCTACAGGAGTATCATGGCGACGATTGCATGTTCTTAGATCTGGCCCTTCAATAAGCATGCCATCCACAGGATTGGTTCAGGTTATCAAATCTGAGATCCTTACCGAATCGAATGTTGCGCAGCATGGGAGGAATGAGGGATGGAACCAGGGGCGCAACCCACCATCCAAAATAATGGAGTTTTGTCCGATATATCGGAGGCGGCAGGGCCGTTTGCCGAGGGGTGAGGCGAAACGCTCAGATGTGCTCAGGAGTGGAGCAGTTCCGAGATTTTTTTAGCGGCCTCTCTTAGAGGCTGGTCGGCTGATTTCAGAAATGAGTCGGTAAGCCTGGAGGCCGGTCCGGCAATGATGACCGCAGCCTTGGGGGTTATGCCGCCATAGTGGATGGGTACTGCCATTGCATGTATATCAACATAACGCTCACCCTTGTCATAAGAGATGCCGTCCGCTCTCACCTGTTTCAACAGGGCGCGATACTTCTTTTTGGAGACAATGGTCCGTTCATTGAATTTCTCGAATTCGCGCTGCAGGCATGACTCTAGAAAATCCGGATCACTGTAGGCTAAAATGGCTTTTGCGCCGGCGGCTACGTTGATAGGTACAATCTCTCCCTGTTGAAAGTTGAACCGGAGGTGGCTGGGGCCTTCGACATGGGTTGCCAGGATCACATTCGTACCTGACAAAAGTTCAAGCGCCACGCTTTCGCCGGTCTGCTGGGCAAGCTCATAAAGGTGGGGCTGGGCGATTGACAGCAGGCGGGAATCGAGAGATCTGTTTGCGGCATAGCCTATCCGGTAAGCCGACATTCCCAGCAGATATTTCCTGGTGGCCGGATTCTGCTGCAGAAAGTTGGCGGCAACCAGAGTCTTGATCAGCCGGCTGGTGGTCGATTTGTGCATACCGAGCTTTTGGCTGATCTCTGTGGTTCCCATCTCTTTTATAGAAGAGGAAAAAGCCAGCAATATGTTCAGGGCCTTTTCGGCCGAAGACTCATTGGCTCCATTCTGCTTGCCGTTAAATTTGTCCGATTGGTTTTTTACTGGTCCGTTCAACATGAGTAATTGCTTTTGCGTGGTTTTTTGTTCCGTATGGTGGAACAAATAGAATGGATTCTCCGGGCTGTCAAGCAAAAACGCTGTTGGAGGAAAAATTGGCGGGCATAACATTGAATTAATTCTTATTAATCAGTCAATTATATGTCAATGTATAGGTGCCCATATTACATGCAAAAAGGGTTGACATGGTATGCTTGTCGTGTATTCTGTTTTAAAAAGCTTGATTAAGTTCCGCATTATAAAACATGGTGTGGACCTGGGTCTCGACGCAACAAGCAGTCGAGTAAGGACTGAAAAAAGAAACATCTATCGTGACGTTGTTGTGGAAAGTTTTAAACCAAAGGAAATAGAATTAAAGCTCTACTGCAATGTTAACATCGGCGAGATCGTATTTAATCCGAAGATTTTAGTAGGGGGCGTAGAACCGGGAAACCAGTCCTGGTGATCTGGGCCCGTTGCTTTCATTTTATAAAAGAGGGAGAGCTATGATCAGCGTAAAGGATACAGAGGGAACTTCCTATGAGGCGGCCAAACATTCTGAAGTCTACGGCTTGCAGAAATTTACCGAAGCCAACACCCAGCGGACCACCGTCTGCTACTCCTACTTTCAACCAAATGGCGGGGCGGAAATGTCCTCTTCCCCAAAAGAAAGGGTCTACTATGTGGTAAAAGGCTCCATCACCGTCAGCGGTCCCAACGAAAAACATGTGCTTGCTGAAGGAGACTGCATCTATATCGCTCCCGGTGAAGAACGCGACATGGTGGTCAACAACGGTAAACCGGCCGAAGTTCTTGTTCTTATCATTACTCCATAATTTTTTAAGCTGAGATGTGCAAACATATTTCAGAGAGGATGACATGAAAGATATGTTTAGATTGGATGGCAAAATTGCGGTGGTTACCGGCGGCGCCGGCGGCATCGGTGAAGCACTTGCCCTGGGCTTGGGCTATCAGGGGGCGACAGTGGTGGTCTCGAGCCGAAATCAGCAGGCCATCGATGCAGTTGCTGAGAAAATTTCCACTGAAACCGGCAGTGAGTCGATTGCCCTTGCCGCCGATGTCACCGATGAGAGCAGTATTCAGAGCCTGGTTGATGCGGTGGTCGAGAAGTATGGTAAAATCGATATCCTGGTCAACGCCATGGGCATGAATATAAAGCGGGATGCGTTTGATTATCCGCTGGAGGACTGGGATAAACTCTTCGAGGTGAACGTTAAGGGCACCATGGCCGCCTGCAAAGTGGTGGGCAAGGTCATGCGTGATCAGCAGGGTGGCGCCATCGTCAACCTCTCTTCAGTTCGCGGTATCCGAGGCTATACCGGTGGTAATACAGGGTATTGTGCCACTAAGGGGGCCGTTGAACTGATCACCAAAGCGCTGGCTCTGGAATGGGCGGCCAGCGGGATCAGGGTCAACGCCCTGGGCCCGGCCCTGGTCATTACACCCGGAACCAAACACATTGCCGAAGATCCTCAACTGGCTGCCAAATATGCCGCTGCCGTCCCACTAGGCAGAATAGGGTTACCTGAAGATATGGTCGGGGCAGTGGTCTATCTGTGTTCGGATGCCGCCAGTTTTGTCTCGGGCCAGACCATCTATGTCGATGGGGGACTAACGGCAGCCTAGGAGCGTGTCAGAGAAAACGCTTTTTGCTCATCTCGGCGTTATTGGTAGAAAATTAATGCTCGCAATATTAGCTATATGGCTCCGCTTAATGTTCTACCAATGCCTTGATCTGAATGAAAATCGCAATTCTCCGACACGCTCCTAGCAGAATCAATTAATGAACAGCTCCGCATAAAAAAGGAGCAGTGAGGAAAACGCTATGACTACAGCTGAGATTTTGAGTCAGGCCCGGGAAGAGAAGAGAACGGTGCTCACTGAGATCGAGGCCAAACAGATCCTCGGTGAGACTGGTATAAACTGCACCAGGACTGTGCTTGCGGCCAGCAGGGAGGAGGCCGTGTCCATCAGTGAGGGGATCGGTTACCCGGTGGTTCTGAAGGTATCATCGGTGGATATCACCCACAAAAGTGATTCCGGCGGGGTTAAAGTTAATCTGCCTGACAAAGCGGCAGTGGAAAAAGCCTACGATGAGATCATGACATCTTGCCGGGCCTATGCTCCGGAAGCGGATATCGAAGGGGTTTCCGTGCAGGGCATGGCTAAGGCGGGAACCGAAATTATCATGGGCATGATCAAGGATGCCAGCTTCGGACCGGTGGTCATGTTCGGTCTCGGCGGTGTTCTGGTGGAAGTGCTCAAAGATGTCTCGTTTCGCATTGTGCCGATCGATAAAAACGATGCCGTCGATATGACCAGCGAAATACAGGGTAAAAAACTGTTGGAAGGATATCGGGGGCAGGATCCAGCCGATGTTCCGTGTCTTCAGGAGATGCTGGTAAAGCTATCTGATTTCGTCAACGACACTCCCGGGATCGAGGAGATCGATATGAACCCGGTGTTTGCCTACAGCGACGGCGCCGTTGTCGTTGATGCCCGCATCATTTTGAGCAACTAGCGGGTGAATTTCTAAAAGATAACCAGAAGGACGGTGCAATTATGATGGAATTATTCTTCAAACCGAAATCAGTGGCGGTTATCGGGGCCAGTGGAACCCCGGGAAAACTTGGTTATGTAATTGTAAAAAATATCGTCGACAGCGATTTTGCAGGAGACGTTTATCCGGTCAATCCGAAATCAGATGAGATCCTGGGCTATAAGGT
>JBPCUV010000228.1:0-6371 GCA_051010975.1 Desulfocapsaceae bacterium | reverse complement strand
GATTCCGATCCGCTTATCTCAGCAATCTGGACAGTGCCGCTCACTTCGACCCCCTGCTCTTCCAAGAGCAAGTGGTGGGGCCGCAGCGCAATTTTGTATTCTCCGTCAGGCATGGCCGCCAGCTCCCTGGGTACTTGCCAGGAGGCGACTTCACCCAGAACTGCCTGATCTCCGCGTTTACTGATAACTGCGGTATTTATCGGCGGATCTGAAAACACCTCGGCACTTTCCATGGTGGCCGGTTTACGATAGATCGATGCTGTCTTGCCGAACTGAACCACACGACCTTCTTTTAGCGTTGCTGTCTGACCGCCCAGCATCAGGGCTTCCAGGGGTTCACTGGTGGCGTAGACAACCGTGGCACCGGTATCCGCGAACAATTTCGGCAACTCGTCACGGAGCTCTTCTCGCAGTTTATAATCAAGGTTAGCCAGCGGTTCATCCAGCAGAACAAGCTCTGTACCCTTTACCAGCGCCCGCGCCAGTGCAGTACGCTGCTGCTGGCCGCCGGAGAGTTCCCTCGGCAACCTGTTGAGCATCGGGGTCAATTTGAGGAGATCGGCAAAACGGTTAACTTTTTCGTCAATTTCCTGCTTGCTGAGCCCAGCGACTTTGAGAGGTGAGGCGATATTTTCGTAAACGCTGAAACTGGGATAATTTATGAAGGACTGGTAGACCATGGACACACTGCGCTTCTGCACAGGAGATCCGGTGACATTTTTCCCATTGGTCCAGATTTCCCCGGTGGTAGGCTTTTCAAGTCCAGCCATCAAACGCATCAGGGTGGTTTTGCCACTGAGCGTTGTACCGAGCAGAATGTTAAATCCCCCTGGTTTCAGGGTTAGTGACGTTTCATAGATGTACGGTTCTGCGCCAAGCCGAAATGTCACATTTCTCAATTCAATTGCCATGCGTTTTCCTAATCCTTTTTCAATCCGGTGATTTGGCGACCTTCACCTCAACCGTATGCTGCCGGCATAAATCAACGAAGTCGGCCGAAATGTCGGGGTCGGTAACCAGTATGTCGATATCTTTCAGCGTTCCCACTTTTACCGGGGCAGAACGTTTCATTTTCATTGAATCCGTGACCAGAATGACGGTCCGAGCCTGCCGTATAATAGCTTGGGTCACCCGCACCTCACGCAGATCATAATCGAGGATTTCACCTGAATCATCCAAGGCCGAACAGCCGATGATTGCATAATCCGGCTTAAATCGGTCCACAAACTCCTCGGTGCTGGGACCGACGATGCCGCCGTCGGTCTGACGAATCATGCCTCCTGCAATCATGACTTCTATACTGCGGTTAGGCCACAATATGCTCGCTACATTAATATTGTTGGTGATGACCAGGATGGAGTTATGTTCCTTGAGAAACTCAGCTACCCGCTCGGTGGTCGTTCCAAGATTGATATAGAGTGAAGAGTTGTCACTAATGATCTGAGCGGTGAGTCTGGCAATTTCAGTTTTTTGATCAGCCATCAAAATCTTTCTCGCACCGTAGCCAAGGTTCTCAACGGTGTTCTTGAGGACTGCTCCACCCCGGACGCGCTGAACGAGATCGAGTTCATACAACTGGTTCAGATTACGTCTTACCGTCTGGGGAGTTACCTGTAAGTGTGCTGCCAGCTGATCCACCTGCACGGACCCATGCTCATGGATATATTCCATGATCACACGCTGACGTGCGCTTATATCGGCTTGCATACCAATGGTGTAACGAGTGTTGGTTATAATGACTCCCAGGATCTGCCAGAAGACAGACCCTGGGGCGATGGTTAAAAGGTAGTGTCGGGATCTACTTCATCCAGCGTTTTACCAGTTCATCATAGTTGACCGTTTCTCCCTGGGGTTTCTCATTGGCCAGCTTGGCCTTGGGAGAGCCGGGCTTATCCAGCCACATTGCTGCATCAGATTTCTCGTTGAGGCGCGGGCCGCATCCACCATAGGTGTCGGCCTTCTCATCAGCCGCCTGCATACGAGCCATGACCAGGTCCATCTCCTCAGCAAGACGATCCATTGCCTGTTGCGGAGTGAATGCACCGGAGTTCACGTCACCAATCTGCTGCCACCAGATCTGAGCCAGTTTCGGGTAGTCAGGTACGTTGATACCTGTCGGTGACCACATGACACGATCGGGCGAACGATAGAACTCAACCAGGCCGCCCAGTTTCGGGGCACGCTCTGTAAAGGAATCATGAGTGACTGTACTTTCGCGGATGAAAGTCAGACCGACGTGGCTCTTCTTGGTATCCACCGTCTTGGAAACCACGAACTGTGAATAGAGCCAGGCTGCCTTGCGGCGATCAACCGGGGTCGATTTAAACAAGGTCCATGATCCGGCATCCTGGTATCCCAGTTTCTGGCCTTCTTCCCAATAGGGTCCATGGGGTGAGGGGGCCATGCGCCACTGCGGCATGCCATTGTCATCAACCGTGTTGTTCCCTTCCGACTTGGGTGCCACCATAGAGGCGGTAAAAGCGGTATACCAAAAAATCTGCTGGGCAACATTTCCCTGGGAAAGGGCCGGCAACGACTGATAGAAGTCATAGCTGGCCGCACCTGGAGGAGCATATTTACGCAGCCATTCGTCCCATTTGCGAATCGCATAGACCGCTGCTGGACCGTTGGCGGCGCCGCCACGTTCTACCGAGGCGCCCACAGGATTACAGGTACCCTCTTCCATGCGAATTCCCCACTCATCAACAGGGACGCCGTTCGGCAATCCTTTGCTGCCGGCACCCGCCATGGACAGCCAGGCATCGGTCATTCGCCAACCGAGGTCAGGCGCACGTTTACCATAATCCATGTGCCCGTAGACTTTGACTCCGTCAATTTCCTTGACATCATCAGTGAAAAATTCAGCTATATCCTCATAGGCGGACCAGTTCACCGGAACGCCCAGTTCATAGCCATATTTCGCTTTGAATTTTTCCTTCAGTTCAGGACGATCAAACCAGTCTTTACGGAACCAGTAGAGATTTGCAAATTGCTGATCCGGCAGCTGATAGAGCTTTCCGTCCGGTCCGGTGGTGAAGGATTTACCGATAAAATCGTCAACATCCAGCATCGGATTGGTTACATCTTTGCCCTCTCCTGCCATCCAGTCCGACAAATTAACCGCCAGTTGCAGTCGCGAATGAGTACCAATCAAGTCAGAATCATTGATATAGGCATCATAAAGATTCCGTTTGGTCTGCATCTGAGTTTGCACCGCCTGGACGACTTCGCCCTCACCCAGTAACTGGTGGTTGACCTTAATACCGGTGATTTCCTCAAATGCCTTGGTCAGGGTTTTGGATTCGTACTCGTGGGTGGGAATAGTTTCTGATAACACATTGATTTCCATTCCTGCAAAAGGCTTGGCTGCATTAATGAACCATTCCATTTCCTTCATCTGATCACTTTTTGATAGAGCTGAAGGTTGGAACTCCTCATCAATCCATTTCTTTGCCTCGTCAACACCAGCGTAAGCATGAGTAACACTCAACGCTGCTACAGCTGTAAATAACGCAATCTTCCGTAACATAAAGACGACCTCCCTAAGCTGTGTTTAATGGATTCGTACTGACCTGATCTAGATGACCTCCTTAAGCTGTGTTTTAATGGATTCGTACTGATATGATTCCACAAAACACAATTTTTTTCGCAAGATCAACGCTTTTTTTCGTTTATTGCCCAACAAACGACCATACTGTTCGATAATTACAACAATCTGAGCTGTAATTTTTCGATTGTCCGCTTTACACTTCTTTATAGTCAGTACCTGGATAGAGCGAGCGGATATTCAAATTATACGATAATTCTTTTGAGGAGACAGGCTAGTGCAATTCGTTATGGGAGCCTGAAAAAATACATACTGGTATGTGGTCATCTGAATGAATGATACACCCAGGAAATACTCCTTGAGAAAAATTGTCAACAACCAATGAGATCTATTCACGCGTTAGGCGCAGACTTCACTTATGCGCCAGTGTAAAGCTCGCTGTTTATGAAGATAGATTGATCCCGAGTGACCTTCCATTTGCAAAACCTGGTCACTAAAGCTGAAGGGGGAGGGCTGGTCTTGGCTTGAAAAGGACGGATCGAGATAGTAAAACGGAATTATCCGAATCAGTTTTGCGTCAGTGATAAAACACCGAGTCAAGGGAGGGGGCCATGCGTTACAGAAAGATGGTTAAAAATGGAGATGAGCTGTCGATTCTGGGATTTGGCTGTATGCGCCTGCCGATGCTCGAGGGCGGCGACATCCACGTAGAAAAAGCGATCGAGCAGATCCGCTATGCCATAGACAGCGGCGTCAACTATCTGGATACGGCCTGGCCCTACCATGGTGGAGCAAGCGAGTCGATACTCGGCAAGGCCCTGGAGGATGGCTACCGGGACAAAGTGAAAATTGCCACCAAACTGCCAACCTGGCTTATAAACAGTCGAGAGGATATGGATTTCTACCTCGACAAACAGCTGGAAAAGCTGCAGACCGAGCGAATCGATTACTACCTTCTCCATGCCTTGAACGGCCTCACCTGGGATAAACTCGACCAATTAGGAGTCGCGCAATTCCTCGACACTGCTATCGATGATGGTCGAATCATCAACGCCGGCTTTTCCTTCCACGGTGTGCTCGAAGATTTCAAACGGATCGTCGACAGCTATCCGTGGATCTTCTGTCAGATTCAGTACAACTATCTCGACCAGGAATATCAGGCCGGCACCGAGGGATTGAAATATGCCGCCGACAGGGATCTGGGCATAATCGTCATGGAACCGCTTCGCGGTGGTAACCTCGGCCTGCCGGAACCACCCCCGGCCATCGGTACCATCTGGGATCAGGCCGAGACCAGACGCAGTCCGGTTGAATGGGCGCTGAGCTGGATCTGGGATCACCCCGAGGTTTGTGTGGTGCTCTCAGGCATGAATGAAGATGCCCATATTGAAGAAAATCTGCAGATCGCCAACCAGGCCCTGCCGGGCTCACTGACACAGCAGGAGTGTGCACTCGTCGAACAGGCCGCCGCCACTTACAAAGAGTTGATGAAAGTGGACTGCACCGGTTGCGGATATTGCCTGCCATGCCCCGAAGGAGTGATGATTCCAGCGATCTTCGAAGTTTATAATAAAATGCATCTGTTCGGTAACAAGGAAGAAGCCAAATTCATCTATGCCATCAGAATGTGCGGCATCATATCCGGAGCCAAACAGGGATTTGCGTCGGAATGTGTACAGTGCGGGGAATGTTTGGAGAAGTGTCCTCAGTCAATCCCAATCCCAGACATTCTTGCCGATGTTGTTGGAGAACTCGAGGGGCCGGGCTTGGAGGACCGTATTGCCTTTGCCAATAAGATGTTCAAGGCCGATCAGCGCTGAATTTAGCAGGCCCTATAAATCAGATTGGTGTTCATACCGTAGCTGACAGCCCGGCAAACCAGAAATTTTCTGTCGACTTGTCGTCCTCAGTTTACTATATCTTTTCGTCCCGGAAGAGACGGTCTGAAATCTGCAGACTTCTGCCGCCGATTTCTGCTATATTCAAATATTATTTTTGTTCAAGAAACCTGTAATACGGAGGATTCCGTGAAGCGCGACTTTCTGCACGTCACCGATTTCAGTACGGATGAAATACTAGAAACGTTCACACTGGCCAAAGAAGTCAAAGACAAGTTCAGACGAAGAGAACACTATAAGCCGTTCGAGGACCTTACCATGGCGATGATTTTTGCCAAACCATCTGCCAGAACAAGGATCTCCTTTGAAACCGGTTTTTTTCGGCTGGGGGGCCATGCGCTCTATCTGGGCCCTGGAGACATCTCACTTGGCACCCGCGAGGCGGTCAAAGATATTGCCCGGGTATTAAGCCGCTACAACGACGTGATCATGGCCCGGGTGTTTGCCCACGAACATGTGCTGGAGCTGGCCCATTATGCATCTGTCCCGGTGGTCAACGGTTTGACTGACTACAACCATCCCTGCCAGATCATGGCTGATATGTTCACTATTCTCGAGCATCGAGGCCATCTTGACGATCTCAAAATTGTCTATGTGGGGGACGGTAACAATATTGTCCATTCCTGGCTGCGCATGGCCCAGCGACTACCGCTCCATTTTGTCTGTGCCTGCCCGGAAAGCTATCAGCCGGACGCTGAAACCGTCGCACTCACAAAGGAAGCGGGGATTTCCGAGATAGAAATCAGCCATGACCCCATTTCGGCGGTCAAAGGGGCAGATATCGTCTATACCGATGTCTGGGCATCGATGGGTCAGAAGGAAGAGGCCGAGCAGCGTAAAATCGACTTCAAGGGCTTCCAGGTCGATGACCAACTCATGGAGGCAACCGGCAAGCCAAGTCTGTTCATGCACTGCCTGCCTGTTGA
>JBPCUV010000227.1:0-3883 GCA_051010975.1 Desulfocapsaceae bacterium | reverse complement strand
CCGAGCGGAGACGATCTGCCGTGCGAATCGGCATGGTCAACTATATCAATACGGCGCCGATCCATGAGATCTGGAAATCCCGGCAGCATGACGATTCCTGGCAGATGGTCGAGGAGCATCCGGCGACTCTAAACAAGATGCTGGCCGAGGGTGAAATAGATCTTGGTTTCGTCTCTTCCCACGAGTACGGAATTCGTCCCGATAGATATGAGATTCTCGATGATCTGTCGATCAGTGCCCATGGACCGGTCGGCTCAGTGTTTTTGTTTTCCAGAATTAAACCGGAAATGCTTTCCGGTTTGAGAGTGCTGCTCAGTGTTCAGTCGAAGACCTCGGTCTGTCTGGTCAAGATCGCTCTTGAGAAATTCTTCAATGTCTCCCCAGTCTATTTTGAAGATGAGGTGCGCAACGCCCTTAAAATAGGGGCTGAGGGAGTACTCGCCATAGGGGATGACGCCCTGAGGTTGAAGATCGAAGGATCATATCAATACTGTCTCGATCTAGGGGAACTCTGGCGCCAGTATACCCGCCTGCCGTTTGTCTTTGCCGTCTGCGCGGTGCGTACTGAATTTGCCGCCGAAAATCCAGAAATAGTCAGGGACGTGCATAAGGAACTCATCGTCTGTCGAGACATGGGGCTTGGTTCGCTCAATGAAATCTGCCGAATCGCCGCCCCCAGGATTCCCATGGATGTCGATGTCTGTCATAGATATCTGAGCGGCATCGAGTTCAACCTGGGGCCACTCAAACAACAGGCGCTGCGGCAGTTCTATACGTATCTGTTCGAGTTTGAGGAGGCCAGAAAGCAGTGCCTGCCCTTGAAAATAAGAAAAGTGGAAGAATAGTGATCCTGTAGGATCGATCAGATCTTTAAATCTTTCACAAACTGACGAAATGAAACTACTCATCGCCGTAACCGGCGCCTCCGGCATGATCTTCCTCAAGGCCTTTGTCGAGCTCTGCCGTAATCAGGACGATCTCGTAGTCCACGGCATCTGCTCAGATGCCGGCAAAGATGTCATAAAGATGGAGTTGGGACAGGAGGCAACTGAGTTGGTAGGTGTAGACCAGTGGTTTGGAGCTGATGACTTTTTTGCACCACCCGCCTCCGGTTCTGCCGACTATGGAGCAATGGTCATATTGCCCTGCTCGATGGGAACGCTGGCAGCAATCAGTTCCGGGCTGTCGATCAATCTGATTCATCGGGCGGCCGACGTGCTTCTTAAAGAGCGCAAAAAAGTGGTACTCGGCGTACGTGAAACCCCGCTGAATCGAACGCATCTCAGCAACATGCTCAAGGTTCACGATGCCGGTGCAGTCATCTGCCCGCCGATGCCAAGCTACTATTTCCGGCCCAAAACTCTGGATGAGGCGGCAACCTCATACGGATGGCGGGTAATGGATCAATTGGGAATTGAAATCACCGGGCGGAAGAGGTGGGGTGAGGTATGAGCTTCGCCAAAAAGATTTCGGTGCTGCTTGAAATGATCAAGTTCAAGCTGACCATTTTTGCCATGCCTTTTGCCTTTACCGGCGCTTTTCTCGCTGCCGAAGGTGCTCCTGATATCATTGTCTTTTTTTGGATCATTCTGGCAATGGTAGGGGCCCGGACAAGTGCCATGGGCTTCAACCGGATCATCGATTGGAAATTTGACGCCGCAAATCCAAGAACGGAGAAAAGAGCAATTCCAGCCGGTGAAATAAATCTCACCGAAGCCTGGGCCATGGTGACACTGGCGGCGCTGCTCTTCTTCTTCAGCTGCTATCAGCTCAACCCTCTGACTCTCCTGCTCTCACCCTTGGCACTCGGCCTTACCTTTTTTTACTCGTTGACCAAACGTTTTACCTCACTCTGCCATCTCGTCTTAGGCGTCGCTCTGGCATTTGCCCCGCTGGGAGGCTGGGTTGCGGTGCGTGGAAGTCTGAGTGAATTTCCGTTCGCACTTTCTTTTGGTGTGCTTTTCTGGGTTGCTGGATTTGATACCATTTACGGCTGCCTTGATGTGGAATATGACCGTAAGGCGGGTCTCTACTCACTTCCTTCCAGGCTGGGTCGAAGAAATGCCTTCAGGCTGGCTGTGGTTTTTCATCTGCTGGCATTTTTGCTGTTTACAATTACCGGATTTCAGATGCAGTTGAATTTTTTCTATTATCTCGGTCTCATCGTCACTGCCGCCGCATTATTCTACCAGCATCTGATTGTCAGCCCCACCGATCTATCAAGGATTCAGGCCTCATTCTTTTCGATGAACGGTTTGATCAGCATCACCATATTCTGTGCGACCTGGCTGTCGCTGGCGACTTCTTAAAGGGTTGGTATGAGATTCTCAGGGGCTATCAAAGTTCTTTCTTTTCTTCTTGTCTCAGCTGCAACCGTTTTGGCGTCGGAAAAGCCGGCCGCTGATCCCCGTAAAGGAATACCATTTGGTGTCATAGAAAAAGATCTGATAGCCGGCATATATTCGGGCAATGAAAAATTTCGCTATGATATTTCTTATACCGGCGGCTTAAAACTTGGGGAACTCTATCTGTCGGTTGAGCCGGCCGAAGATGTTGAAGATGGTTTTATCATTAATGCCCGGGCGACCACCGAAAACGGTATGTTCTCCAAAGTTTACCCTATAGAAGACGTCCATGTGACCAGGGTTCAGGGGCCCGAGCGTCTGCCGTACCACTATGAGGTGTGGCAGAAGGAAGGATTCAATTACGAGGCACATCGGGTATTTCGCTACAAGCAGAGAAAGGGAAGAATTCTCTATCAACATAACGACAAGCCGGTTGAAGTGTTCAAAGTGAAGACCCCTATCCAAAATGAATTTTCCTCCTTTTTTGCCAGCAGGCTTATGGCCTTCGTACCGGGACAACCTTTTCTGGTACCTACCTTTGCCGATGAGAAACGCAATGAGGTGGTGGTCATGGTTCGCGGCAACGAGGTGATGAAAAAAACCATCCTGGGTGATGTTGACACTATGGTGGTTGAGCCTATTATGGAGTTCAGCGGTCTTTACGACAAACGAGGGGATACTGTCATCTGGTACAGCAACGATGAATGCCGGGTGCCAGTTAAAGTTAATTCCAAGCTGGTACTTGGTTCGCTGACGGCCAAGCTGGTCAGCTACCGCAACCCGGCTTGCCCGCAATATGATGGAGCGATGCTGAAAAAGTATAGAAAAGAAGCCGAAAAACACGCAGACGAGCGTTAATCAGGAGGGGGGGGAAAGAAGATGAGTGAGGCAGTAATTCAGACGGATCTCGCAGGATTGAACCTGGTACACAGAGGTAAAGTCAGGGATATGTATGAGATCCCGGGCCATGATGACAAACTATTGATGGTGGCAAGCGACAGGATATCAGCCTATGATGTGGTGATGTCCGATCCCATTCCAGGCAAAGGGAAGATTTTGACCGATTTGTCATTGTTCTGGTTTGATCTGCTTGGCGATATTGTCGAAAATCACCTGATCAGTGCCGATGTGGACGAGTTTCCTGAAGCCTGTAAACCGCATCGAGATGTCCTGTCGGGACGTTCCATGCTGGTCCATAAAACTACACCTTTACCAGTGGAGTGCATTGTCAGAGGGTATATTTCCGGGTCATTCTGGAGTGCCTATAAGAAAGATACCAATGTCTGCGGTTTTCAGCTTCCCGACGGTATGCAGGAATCGGACAAGTTCCCTGAGATACTGTTTACCCCTTCGACCAAGGCGGACATAGGGGATCATGATGAAAATATCTCCATCGAACGTTTGAAGGAGATAATAGGTGAAGTACGGGCCGAAGAGATCGCCCGGATTAGTGTCGGCCTCTACCAGAAAGCGGCCGATTTCGCCCGTGAGAAAGGCATCATTATTGCTGACACCAAGTTTGAACTGGGTGAGAAAGA
>JBPCUV010000226.1:0-5355 GCA_051010975.1 Desulfocapsaceae bacterium | reverse complement strand
TCCACAGCAGGTGAGACGATGGTCACAATCTTGCCCCGCAGCATTTTGGGATGATCTTTGCGGGCGTAATGCAGCCAGGTGGTCATACCTCCGCCTTTTTGGCAGGTGGGGGTTACCGGGATGTACTTTGGTTCACCTGTGGTGCCGGAGGTTTGGGCAAAAAGAATCGGGTCTTCAGCTGTAAGTATGTTCTTTTCGTTTCTGGTCGCACGATCAATACGCTCCCGAATATCCTCGTAGGAAACGATCGGGACGGCCTTGCGATAGTCTTCGAGGCTCCGGATTTTGGCAAATCCATACTGACGGCCGTACTCGGTATCCTTGTTTCTCTCCATCATCTCACGCAACCGTGCATTCTGCGCGGCGGCGGGATCGCGAACAGCCTTTTCGAAACGTCCTGCGCTGCGTCGAGCGGCCAATCCAATTATGGTGGAAGCAATTAAGCCCATATGAACTCACCTCCGGAGCTATGGTTTAGACATGGGGCAGCACATCATATGTCAATAAATATGCATACCGATCCAATTTTTAGGTTACAAAGGTCATGCCACTTGCGGCAAAGTCACGCGTGCTTTGTTAGGTATTTGAAATCTTTTGGAAAAAAATAATGATGCAGATGTGTGTTTCTTGATTGGTATTAGAAAAGCGCACCACATTTAGTTTCATTGACCATATTTGGTGTATACGGGGGAATGGAGATAGTTATAATGGCAGGCGTAATCGCACATTGGCTGTTTCCTGAATGAAGGTGTGTTCGCTTTCTCGTATGCTTCCTCCTGACTGATAGTTTCGGTTGATGTTCAAATCCCCGCTGCAGTGATGCAGATAGCATCCATACAGTGATTAGTCAGAACTTTGCCGGCCTCTAGCCAGCCCATGGATCGTCAATGAAGTGACCGGATATGGGGTGACTTAGCGGACCAAACGATCCCAATCACAAGCAATGTAGAACCAACTACCATTTTGAGGGCTGAATCAAATAGAGTAGAAAAACTGTATTTGGTGTAACCAGGTATGTCAACTTAAATGGACAATCATTTAAAGTCTGTATTTGTTCTATTTTTTCAAATATTTAAGTCGGTGAAGACGTGCGCCCGAAAATGGCACGCTATTTGATAACATTACTCTTGAGCTCCAGATAAGGCAGGGGATGCAGAGCAAAGTCGCCTACGACCGTTTTCTGGATCGTTGAGCCTTACCATCCCCTGGATGCTAAATATTTCTATCTTATCCAAAGTGCACAAGGTGAGAATCGGGTTATGAAATTTGTTCAGCTTCTGACAGTGATCATAGCACCAATTCTAATCTATTCTCCCGTGTATGGCAGTGAAATAACTTTCTCCGGAGATGCGAGAGCTCGCGTCATTGTGCGAGAAGATACCCTTTTTGGAAATGAACCGGGTGGCCTTGCTGATATTTACGACTCAAGGGTGCGGCTCGTTGTCAATGCCAAAGCGCCCGGCGGCGCTTATGCCAAAGGACGATTTAAAATGGACAGCAAGTGGGGGGTAGATGAAGATGTTCGAACCTCAGTCGATATGGCCTATTTGGGGATACCATTCGGGCGGGTTGTGGTCGAAGCAGGAAACATGAAAAACAACGTGACGCGTTTTTTTGATTGGGACCAGGCAGCCGATCAATTTCTCGTGTATTGGGATATGTTCGATATTCACTGGCGTGCCAGCTATCGAGTGATCGCTGAGGGGCAGGAATCGATTTTCGAAATAAACAGGCTGGAAGATAATGACAATGAGGTCTTCGGTCTGGTGGCAATAAAAGAGTTAAATGAACGGATCTACGGCCAGGCAAGTTTCTTTTATGCCGATGACGATCGAGACGCTTTGGTAACGGGCAAATTTATTGAGCCTGCCTCGGGAGCATACGGGTCTATATTTTTCGAGGGCTCCTATAAGAAATTTTCTCTCCATGCAGAGGCTGCCTATAAAGCTGGCAATGTGCGCCAGTCAAGAGATGAAACCGGAGCCGTCATCAATCTGGACAACGTCAACCGAGGAGATGGATGGGGTTGGTACGCAGAGGGCAAGTATTCATTTGAGTCAACCAAGCTCTATCTGAATACCGGTATGGCGATCAGTGGTTATGAGGCGGACAATGACTTTGGCTGGATATTACTTGGCAACAGTAATAATGAACCCATATCCGTTATCAGTAAACTGGGTGCCAACGGCGATTGGTTCTGGATTGGTGCATCGCTTGAAAATCAGCCGCACGAGCGCATTAGCGCAATCGGTCATGTCGTTCTGGTGCGTGTTGATGCGGTTACCTTTGATGATGATTCGATCCTGCAGTACCGCGGCTTTATTGAGACGTCCGCAGATCTCTCCTTTGAGATCACCGAAGGGGCGGTGCTGACCTGGAAATTAGGCTTGTTATTACCGAGGCTGGTGGGGACCTACAAAGGCGGAGAGGTAGAGGAGGACATAACGTTCGCTACCTATGCTCGTCTTCAGGTCAATTTTTAACTCCTCTCAGATCTTACTTTTAAAAAATGCATATCCAGTTACCAAATAATCCGACTGATGCTCAAACATTCGATGCTTACTGTTGTTCTAGTTATTTTCAGCTTCAAATCGATGAATTCTATTGCCGCCGCTATGGATGTCCAACAGCCTGAGCAGCAGTCTGAAGCGGAAGCGTCTATATCATGGCAGCATATCTATCAATTATTCAAGGGAGAGCCGGCACAAAATAGTATCTATCTTGGCATGTGGTCACATCATATTATTGACAATGACGACGAATACCAGACTACCCACAACCTCCTGGGAATAACCTATCGCGGTTTTTTCGGAGGTACATTTATAAATTCAGTGGACGAGCAAGCCTGGGGAGCAGGGGTGCAGCGCGATCTCTATAGTACGAAGTATGAGGTTATCTCTATGGAATTGGGCTATCGATTGGGGGTGCTCTATGGCTATGACAGTATGCAGATGGCCAACAGTGGCCTGTTTCCTTTACTCCAGATGTATGCGGATCTTCACTACGAGCATATCGGCATACAACTCTCCTGGGCTGGGAGCGCAATTACCGCGGGTTTTTTCCTGCGGTTCTAATTATAGCTGCCCCTAAGGTGGCCTAGTTAAGGTAACTAATAATTTTTCAACGATTGAGGAGCCAATGGAAGATCTGACCTTATTCATGCGCTTGATTGAACTTATGCGCCAACAGCATGTTCTGATGCTCTTCTTGATATTAGGACTTGGATATTTGATCGGGAATATACGAGTCGGCAGCTTTTCTCTGGGCCCGGTCGCAGGCGTTTTGTTTGCCGGCCTGTTTTTCGGCTACTTTGGTTTTCGAATCACTCCAGGAGCTCAATCGGTGGGGTTCGCCCTGTTTATATTCTCGGTGGGGTATCAGGCAGGGCCGAGATTTTTTGATGTCCTGCGAACCGATGGATTGAAATATTTCACTTTGGCCGCGGTGATTGCAGTTACCGGTTTTGCAGTCGCAGTGGTGGCCACAAAGCTGCTTTCGCTGGCGCCAGGAACTTCGGCCGGATTGCTGGCCGGCGGCCTGACGAGTTCTCCCACTCTGGCAGCTGCCCAGGAGGCTATCAGGAGCGGGCAGGTTGCACCGCCCGCCGGCATCACCCCAGATGAGATGATAGGTAATGTTGCAACAGGCTACGCCATCACCTACATATTCGGTCTTGCGGGGCTGATTGCAATCATCAAGATTCTACCAGGTATGCTGGGAATTGATTTAAAAAAACAATCAGCCGAACTGGAAAGCCAGAGTGGTGGCGGTGGTGAGTCGATCGATCGGAATTACGCTACCCGGGCGTTCAGGGTGACAAACGAGAAGGCAACAACCTTGTCACCAGATGATCTTAAGGAAAGATATTGGGACAAAACAGCAGTAGTGCGGGTAGTTAGGGAAGGGAAAGTGCTCACCCAGGGTGATATCGATCATCTGCAACTTGGTGACGAAATCTATGTTCTGGCAAGTACCCATTATTTCACCGAGGTAATTGGTGACTTTGCCTCCTATTATGAAGAGTTTGCCCCATCAGTGAATCTTAGAAAATTTGCCGAAACTGCCCAGATTGTTGTAATTAGCAAGAAGGTCATCGGTAAGTCACCCGAAGATCTCGATATCGCCCAATCCTACGGTGTTCTGATTACCAGCGTAGTACGGATGCGGATGGAGATGCCGCATACACCGGACCTTAAAATAAGGAAAGGCGACATCCTCAATGTGGTCGGCTCAGATGAAAATATTGAAAAGTTAGGCAAAGAGCTCGGCCATGTTGAAAAGGAGATTGCTGAGACGGATATGGTGACATTCTGTTTTGGGATTTGTCTTGGCGTAATCATCGGGCTGTTCGCCATCACCGTTGGTCAACTCTCGATTGGTCTTGGTTCTGCTGGGGGACTTCTCTCGGCAGGTTTAGTTATCGGCTATTTACGCAGTGTGCATCCGACATTTGGACGGCTTCCGGATGCGGCCCGCTGGATCTTGATGGAGTTGGGGCTTCTGCTTTTCATGACAGGGGTGGGACTCAGGGCAGGAGGTGACATCATTGAGACCTTTTTGAGTGCCGGCCCTCTGCTGATCGTTGCTGGTGTCATGGTGACCACAATTCCGATCTTGGTGGGCTACTTTTTCGGCAGGAAAGTTCTCAAAATTCATCCGGTTTTGCTCTTTGGCGGCATCTGCGGATCGATGACCAGCGGCGCCTCGCTTAGCGTAGTGACCAAGGAAGCCAACAGTGCTATGCCATCTCTTGGCTATACCGGTGCCTACGCCTTTGCCAACGTATTGCTTACCATCGCTGGCAGCGTTATTCTATTTTTCTGAAAGTGGCACTTTACAGTCGAATAGATTGGGCCGGGAATCTTAACATTTCAACCTCTCTGCCACGGATATGATTCTTCCTGATATGTCTGTTTATCTACTGATCTCCCACTAAGCAATAGACCTAGTACGCAGCATTGCTCTTGAGATTAGGACACACGGAGTAAAATTCCGTGTGTCCTGAATGTGTATCTTGAATTACACAAATAGGCTGAAATTACTGTGATGTATCACACGTTTTACTGTATATTTTCAGTGAGATAGGATAGAGTAACGCTATACACAAAATTTGCACAAAAACTTGCACACCGTGAATGTGTATGAAGGGCTAAATAGCTAAAGTGGCGTTCTTATTTTTGGTGCCCAAGGTGTCGGATCCTTTTCCTGGTCTCGGCACCATTTAGATTGAATAAAAACAAGCCCTTAGCTGGTACTCCGGTTAGGGGCTTTGTTGTTTGGGATTGACCATAATTGACTATCCATTTTTTTGTTCAATTCTGAAGATAAACAGGAAGCACGTAAACACTACTGATC
>JBPCUV010000225.1:0-3764 GCA_051010975.1 Desulfocapsaceae bacterium | reverse complement strand
CAAAAAAGGTTTATCGTTGCTGATAAATTCAGCCCCGAGGCTGAAGAAGAAAAACACCAGAAACAGTAACAGGCTATAAAAACCTCTCCGGTTTCTTTTGAAGCGCTGCCACTTTCTGCGAGCCGGGGATACGGCCAACTCGTCTTCAGCGGCGATGAGAGATTTAGAATTCAACACGGCTGAAGCTGATACGCGGGTCCACCGCCACATAACTGAGATCAGAGAGCAGTCTGCCGACCAACCCAATAATAGTGAAAAAATAAAGGGTGCCGAGCACAACCGGATAATCACGGTTCAGCACCGATTGATAAGCCAACAGCCCCATACCCTCAAGGGAGAAAATTGTTTCTATAAGCAGACTGCCGGTAAAAAAAGCAGCGATAAAATAGCCTGGAAATCCGGTAATGATGGGGATTATAGCGTTGCGAAATACGTGTTTAAACATGACCGTCCGCTCATCGAGCCCCTTGGCTCGAGCAGTCAGAACATATTGTTTGCCGACCTCTTCAAGAAAGGAGTTCTTCGTCAGCATGGTCATCACCGCCAGGCTGCCTACAGCACTTGAGAAAACCGGCAGAACCATATGCCAGAGATAATCCAGAATCTTGGCAATAAAACTCAACTCCGACCAGTTGTCGGAGACCAATCCACGCAGCGGAAATATTGACCAGAAGCTGCCTCCTCCAAATAGCACGATAAGGGTAATGCCGAGCACAAAACCGGGAATTGCGTAGCCGATCAGGATCACGGTGCTGCTGAACACATCGAACCCACTGCCGTCCCTGACCGCTTTGCTAATTCCGAGGGGAATGCAGACACCGTAGACTATCAGAAATGTCCACAGTCCCAGGCTCATGGACACCGGCATCCGCGAGATAACCAAATCGACCACATCCCTTTGATAATAGTAGGAGGAACCCAGATCGAAGCGCAAATAGTTTGCCATCATTTTCAGAAAACGCTTCAAGGGAGGCTGATCGAAGCCATAAAGTTTTCTCAGGTCGTCTAAACGCTCCTGGTCGAGCCCCATGTCGCCACGATAAGCTGATGCCGTAGAGGCTGCTTCAGCGCCGGCCTGGCCCTGTCCTTCGATTTCGGCAACCATCTTCTCTACCGGGCCGCCCGGAACGAACTGGGTCACCGTAAAGGTAATCAGCATGATTCCGAAGAGGGTCGGGATCATCAGCAATATTCGTTTGGCAATATAAATCAACATGATTTCATAACGAAGAGACGCGGTCCAGATCAATTGTTCGCACCCGATAACTATACTACAAAAGTAAACGGGCAATCCAGCTCAAACGAAAATTGGCAGCGCTAATTACATATACCACTAGTATCTCCAAGGTCCAAAATTATCCGGATAAAAGAAACTGTTGCTATCATCAGGTAATTTTATTACAGCTTGGCCACACAATGTGGTCGGTCCCCGACTTTTTCAAAATATCCGGACCGCCCTTTTACACCGTTCTTCCAGCGACCGGTCGGGTCACTATGATCACCAGCGAAAAAGACTTCAAAGCTCTCATCGAGCGGGCCTGCAATACCGATTGCGTCGGTCTCGATACTGAATTTATCTGGGAACGCACTTTTTATCCCAGGCTCGGGTTGATTCAACTGGCCCTATCCGACGAAGAGTGTTTCCTTATCGACCCGTTGGCAGTCGTTGATTTTACCCCACTGGGCAGGTTGCTCGGCAACCCCGATGTCGTCAAAATTCTGCATGATGCACCACAGGATCTGATGATACTCAATCGGGTTACAGGAGTCGTTCCCAAAAATGTGTTCGACACAAGAATAGCGGCAGGCTTCTCAGGATTGCCCTCAACGATTTCCCTTGCCGATCTCATCAACATTCTTCTTGATATCGATCTACCCAAGACTGAGACCCGCACCAATTGGCTCAAACGTCCCCTGGACCACTCACAGGTTGACTACGCTCTTGATGATGTTCGCTATCTCAGAGCCTTGCGGATATTGTTGCTGACCAGAATAATTGTTCCCGAAATCAAGGACTGGCTAAGTCAGGAATTGGATATACTCGGCAGCGCTAATGCATATGGTCCTCTTAACGACAACCAGCGCTACCTCAGAGTAAAAGGATGCGGCTCGCTCGACAAGCGAGGTCTGGCTATTCTACGGGAACTGTCTGCCTGGAGAGAAGAAGAGGCACGAAATCGCGACCGCCCCAGGGGACATATTATCAGCGATAAAATACTGCTGGCCATTTCCAGAGAGAGGCCGGGCTCCCTCGGCAAACTGACAGACCTGGAAGTACTTTCCTCGAAGAAAACAAATCGTTACGGTGATCATTTAGTCACTTTAGTGAAAAATGGATTGGCACTAAGCGACGACAAACTGCCCGAGATCAATCGACGAATAAAACTCAACGGGGCAGAGAGATCTATCTATGAGCGATTAATAAATTTCCTTGATGAAATCCATCGAGTTCAGGGAGTAGACCCCCACACCATAGGCAACACTGCAGAATTCAAGCAGCTGATAAAACATCATGGAAAAAGCAAGGTTCCCCTGCCCGAAAGATTTGTCGGAGGGTGGCGGCGCGACCTTTTAAATCAATTCTTTCGGCCCAAACACTGAAATTTCACCAGTACCATCTTCACCCATGAACAGCGCTGAAAAATTTTTCTCCGTCCTGGCTATTTTCTATATCACCGGATTGGCAGTTTTCCTAATCCTTTCACCTTCGATTCGTGAACTTAAGTATCTTCTGCCCTTGTCGCTTCTTGGGGTTGGTGTCAACGCTGGTCTGCTTTTTGTGGTTTTCAGAGATATTCTCAGCCGCTCATTTCCCTCCTCCGGGGTGAAATACTTCTGGGTTGTCATCATCTTTCTTTTCATGCCTGCTATCATTATTTATCTGCCCAAGCATGGGTTCAGGAAAAGATAAACGGTCGATTCAACGATTTTTCCGTCCGGCTGATCCGTTCTTGACTTATTCATCTAATCGAAGTATTTTTGATATCTTTTGATTTTTTATTTCGGCCATATCGAGATATTTTTCAAAGCAGGCAGATCAACCGCCTGTTTTTTTTAGTTTTAGTTATAGATCGACCACAAAAGCAGGAAGACAGAATAACAAATGTTTGAAAATCTGACAGACCGGCTCGAGGGAGTATTTAAAAAACTCCGGGGACATGGTGTTCTTACCGGGGAAAACATCAAGGAAGCAATGCGTGAAGTGCGCATGGCCCTTCTTGAAGCCGATGTCAACTACCGGGTGGCCAAGGACTTCGTCGATACAGTTACTGAGAAGGCCGTAGGCCGTGAAGTTTCCCAGAAGCTCTCACCGGGCCAGCAGGTTATCAAAATAGTTCATGAGGAATTAGTCGAACTGCTTGGCGGCAACACCGAACACCTCCGGCTTGATGGACATCAACCGGCAGCGATCATGCTTGCCGGACTTCAAGGCTCCGGTAAAACGACCACCTCTGGTAAACTTGCAGCCCAACTCAAAAAGAAAGGAAGGAACGTTTACCTGGTTCCTGCCGATGTCTACCGGCCTGCTGCCATAGAACAACTTCAGGTGCTCGGCAATCGCCTCAATATACCAGTTCACCCCTCCACCACGGAACTCAGCCCGGTCGACATTTGTAAACAGGCCGCTGCCGAAGCCCGCGAAAAGAATTATGACACCTTGATCATCGATACCGCCGGTCGTCTTCATGTTGATGAAGCGCTGATGGACGAGCTCAAGCAAATACAGGCTGCCGTACCTCTGTCCGAAGTACTCTTCGTTGCCG
>JBPCUV010000224.1:0-8001 GCA_051010975.1 Desulfocapsaceae bacterium | reverse complement strand
GCAGCCGGCGCTTTTTTTTCATGACCCGACTTTCACCACTACTTAACCAGGACGCCCGCATCATCAGCGGTCTTAGAGGATCTGCAGTTGCCTGGTTCTGTGCAAACGCCGCTCCCGACAGACCTGTCTGCTGCATTGTGCCTGACGAACAGATGATAGATGGTCTGGAGCGTGATCTCATGCTCTTTTCGGATCGTCCGGTCATCTCCTTCCCTGGTTATGAAATCCCACCCTATACGCCGCTTTCCCCCGACCAGCACACCACCGCTTCCAGGATTTCAACCCTGTTTCACCTGACCCAGAGCAACGATCCATATATACTGGTTATTTCCATAGAAGCGCTGTTGCGCAGGGTTATGGGCAAGACGGTGCTTCAGGATCAGGCTGAGCTGATCATGGAGGGTGAAGAATGCGATCTCTCCGATCTGCAGACATCCCTCATCACCATGGGCTATGAATCGGTGTCGGTGGTTAAAAGCTATGGCGATTTCTCAATCAGAGGTGGGGTCGTCGATATCTATCCACCTCCTTTCTATCTTCCCGACGGATCACTTCTGGACAGTCCCATACGGCTCGATTTTTTTGGAGATTTCATCGAGTCCCTTAAGCCTTTTGACCCTCTCAGTCAACGCTCACAGGGTCGATGCGAAGAAGCGGTGATTCTGCCGGTCAGTGATGCGCTGCTGCCGGTAGATGATGAGCCCGGTTTACGAAAGCTCAGCAACCAGTGGCTCGAGCTCTCGGAGACCAGCGGCTGGTCGTCTGAAAAATCGCACGAACTGGCTGAGCGAATAAGAAACGGTCGGCGCTTTGCTGGTATCGAGTTTTTCCTGCCCCTTTTCTGCGGTCGGGAAACAAGTGCCACTGTACTTGATTTTTTACCCGACAGCAGTTGCCTGCTGCTTATCGAACCTGAGGCGATAAGCGGCCAGGCCAAGCTGATACACGAACGAATCGGGGCCAATTATAAGAGTGGGGTTGAAAACCAGCAGCCCTGTCTTCCCCCCGGTGATCTTTTTATTATGGAAGATCAACTGGGCGGTGATCTGGAAAAATTCAAACAATTCGGGATTACCGATTTTTATGTAGATGAAGATGCGTCCGTCTCAGTCAAGACGAGCAATCATCAACTGCTCAAACAGGAAATTGCCTATAGCAGAAAACAGCACGGTCTGCTCAAGGTTCTCGCCTCCCACATTGACAACTGGCTCGAACAATCCGATCTGGTGGTGATCTGCTGCCGATCAGCCCAACGCTGTAAAAATCTGGCGGAACTGTTGAGCCGGTTCGATTTCTCATTTGAACTACTGAGCCCGCCGCTCGATCTGGATCGTTTGGAACCGCAGGAAGAACGTTGTATTTATCTCTGCGAACATCCTCTGCAAAGCGGCTTCAGCCTGGAAGAGAAACGGCTGCATCTGATCTCAGAGAACGAACTGTTTGGCGAGAGAAGGATCGGCTACAAGAAACGCACCAAAAAGACCGTCGGCGAACCGATAACTTTTGCTCAGCTGCAACAAGGAGACGTGATTGTTCACCGAGAGCATGGCCTGGGTATCTACCGTGGCTTGGAAACCATTGAGCTGCAGCAGATCACCAACGATTATCTCCTACTTGAATACCTCGACGGCGACAAACTTTATGTACCGGTTGACCGTCTGAACCTTGTCAGCCGATACGAAGGGCTCTCCGATAAACAGCCCAAAATTGACAGACTCGGCAGCCAGTCCTGGAAAACCACCAAGCAGAAAGTGTCCGACGAGGTCTGGAAAGTGGCCCAGGAACTCCTCGACATCTACGCTCAAAGAGAGATACGCAGCGGCAGGGCATTCTCGCCCCCGGGAGAATTTTTCCGGGAACTTGAGGAATCATTTTCCTACGATGAGACACCAGGTCAATACCAGGCCATCGACGATACCATCACCGACCTCACCACAGCACAGCCGATGGACAGGCTGATCTGCGGTGACGTTGGCTATGGAAAGACCGAAGTGGCTGTCAGAGCCGCCTTCAAAGTTGTCGAGGATTCATGCCAGGTAGCCATCCTGGTCCCGACCACGGTACTGGCGGAACAACACGTCAAAACTTTCAGGGAGCGGTTTAAAGACTTTCCGGTCAGGATCGCCTGTCTCAACCGCTTCAGATCACAAAAGGAGCAGAAAGAGATCATCACCGGCTTGAACGATTCATCGATTGACATCGTTATCGGTACCCACCGGCTACTCTCCAAGGACGTTCGCTTTGGCAACCTCGGACTGTTGATCATTGATGAAGAACACCGCTTCGGCGTTGCCCATAAGGAGAAAATCAAACGGATCAAGGCCGCAGTAGATGTGTTGACCCTGACCGCAACCCCCATACCCAGAACCCTGCAGCTCTCACTGCTCGGTATTCGCGATCTCTCGGTTATTTCCACTCCACCCGAGCACCGGCGACCAGTTAAAACGTTTGTCGCCCGCTACGACGATCTGGTTATCAAAGAGGCGGTCAATCGTGAGCTCTTGAGAGGCGGTCAAGTGTTCGTCGTCCACAACCGGGTCAAGTCGATTCACCGGATGGCCCAAACCGTCCAGAAACTCGTACCCCAGGCCCGAATTGCCGTGGCCCATGGACAGATGGCCGGCAATGAACTCGAGGACATCATGGTGGCCTTTGTGAACAATAAAATCGATGTGTTGATCAGCACCACCATCATCGAATCAGGGCTCGACATTCCCAGCGCCAACACCATCATCATCAACAGGGCCGACCGTCTTGGACTGGCCGAGATATATCAGCTCCGCGGCCGGGTGGGGCGCAGTTCGATCCAGTCGTTTGCCTATCTGCTGGTCCCCTCTGTCGATCATCTCTCAAAAGATTCGAGGGAGCGGCTCAAAGCGCTGATGGAATATAATGAATTGGGCGGCGGCTTTAAGCTGGCCATGTCCGATCTGCAGATACGGGGTGGAGGAAACCTTCTTGGCGTTTCGCAAAGCGGCCACATTGCCGCCATCGGTTATGATCTCTACCTCGATCTTCTCCAGAAGACGGTCTCCGATCTCAAGGCACAAAAAAGCGGCAACAGTCCCGCCGGCCCCTCCGACGATATCGATCCCGAAATCCATCTCAAAGTTTCAGCCTATATACCCGAAAGTTACATAGCCGATATCGAGCAGCGTTATATCATGTACCGGCGTATAGCCCAACAGAGCCACAACAGTGTTGAAGAAGGTACAGATCTGCGCGATGAACTGGCAGACCGCTACGGGACAATGCCCGCCGAAGTGACCAATCTTTTTGAGGTAGTAGCCATTAAAAAAGGGTTGATACCGCTAAGAATCGAAAAGCTGGAGAGGGGGCCAGGCAATCTGGTGTTTTCTTTTATGGCAGACACTCCGGTCAAACCTGAACGAATGCTGTCGCTGGTGGCCGGTAATTCCGGCACACTGCGCCTGACTCCGGAAGGACGGCTGATTGTTGCGGCGGACCATGAGACCGACATCGAACTTTTTGCAAAAATAGAAACGATAATTACTCAATTGCTGGAACTGACGGAAGAACATGTACACTAGAGAAAAGACTCCACCTCTGCAGTGGCAGCAGATCACCACTGTGCTGCTCGATATGGACGGTACCTTACTGGACAAATATTACGATGACTATTTCTGGGAGCAGTTTCTCCCGCTGATCTACGGGAAACAGAAGGGGCTCAACGAGAAAGAGGCTCAAGAAGAGCTGTTTCAACGTTATCGGTCGGTCGAGAATACCCTGATGTGGTCTGACTTGAACTACTGGTCTGAAGAGCTCGGCCTCGATATAATCGGCCTGAAAAAACAGGTGGATCATTTGGTGTGCGTAAACCCGCACGTAATTGACTTTCTCCAGTTTCTCCAAAACCAGTGCAAAAAAGTTTATCTGGTAACCGCCGCCCACCGCGCCGCTCTGGACGTAAAAATGAACAAGGTCGATCTAAGGAGCTATTTCCAAGGTTTGATCTGTGCCCATGAACTGGGCAAACCCAAGGAGGATGTCCAGTTCTGGAGCATCCTTGAGGAAAGGCTGGGCTTCGAGCGGGATCGCACCCTGTTCGTTGACGATAACGTCAATGTCCTCAGTGCGGCCCACAGCCACGGTATCAGGTATTTGATACATATCGCCAAGCCAAGTTCTCGGCAACCGACCGGCTACTGCGACGAGTTCACCTCAGTACGAGCATTCGACGAGTTGCTCACCCCATTTGCGGATCCCTTTGGGGCCAGAAGAAACTGACATACAATCAATTTTTCCCGTTATTACGAGCAGAACCGATTGGCATAACGAACAGTTTTTTCTGTCATTCCTAAAGGTACCCCCATCCACACTGAGGTTTTCATCAATCTCTTCCGAAACCCTACAAAAATGGGGGTACAGCTCATCACCCCTGACTCACGAACAGACCAGAACATTGTTCTTTTTTTTTCATAGACCACTTGTATTACAGAACTTTTCAGACAATCACACCGTGGTAATTAATTTTTATGCAAAGACTTGAAGTCCTTGTAAATATTTAGTATATGTGGTTGGGTCGTAGTTATTTTTTTATAGATCAGGAGGCCTGTAACGAATGTAACAAGCGTTAAAATCATCACAACCGACTAACCTTAATATGAGGTGGAACATGGCGAATTATAACGACGTCTTTGCAAAAAGTGTTGAAAATCCGGAAGGATTCTGGGCAGAAGCCGCTGAAGGAATCGACTGGTACCAGAAATGGGACAAGGTGCTTGACGATTCCAATCCTCCCTTTTACCGCTGGTATCCCGGCGCCAAAATGAACACTTGCTACAATGCGATCGATCGCCATGTCGAAGGCGGCCGAGGAGACCAGGTCGCCATCATCCACGACAGTCCGGTTACCGACACCATCACCAAGGTAACCTATAAAGAACTTCAGCAAAAAGTGGCCCAGCTTGCCGGGGCCCTGCAGTCAATCGGCATCACCAAAGGCGATACGGTCATCATTTACATGCCGATGATTCTTGAGTCGGCCTATGCGATGCTCGCCTGTGCCAGAATCGGAGCCATCCATTCAGTAGTTTTCGGCGGTTTCGCCGCCAACGAGCTGGCCATCAGGATCAACCACGCCGAGCCCAAAATCATCATCACCTCCTCTGGAGCCATCGAAGGCGCCAAGACGCTCGCCTACAAACCTATCGTCGACGAGGCGATTGAGATTGCCGACCACAAGATTGAAAAAGTCGTACTCTACCAGCGTCCGTTTCTGCAAGCTGATATGCAGGAAGGCCGCGACATTGACTGGAACGATTTCGTCTCCGACGCTCCTCTGGCCGACTGTGTCCCGGTCGAGGCTACCGATCCGCTTTACATTCTTTACACTTCCGGTACTACCGGCATGCCCAAAGGAGTCATTCGCGACAACGGCGGCCATGCGGTGGCCTTGCACTGGAGTATGAAGGCAATTTACGACATAGATGCCGGCGATGTGTGGTGGTCGGCCTCCGACGTCGGCTGGGTGGTCGGTCACTCCTATATCGTCTATGGTCCTTTGCTCAAAGGAGCAACCACCGTTTTCTACGAAGGCAAGCCTATTGGCACACCGGACGCTGGGGCCTTCTGGCGCCTCATCTCAGAACATCAGGTCAAATCGCTGTTCACTGCTCCTACCGCCTTCCGGGCCATCAAGAAAGAAGACCCTGACGGCCTATTTATCGGCAAGTATGACATTTCCTGCTTCGAGTGCCTCTACCTGGCCGGTGAACGAACCGACCCGGACACCTATTTCTGGGCCTCAAACCTGCTCAAAGTACCGGTCATCGATCACTGGTGGCAGACTGAAACCGGTTGGGCTATCGTTGCCAACTGCCGCGGAATTGAAGAACTGCCGGTCAAGGCCGGGTCACCGACCACGGCGGTGCCAGGCTACAATGTGATGATCCTCGATGACGAGGGCAATGAAGTCGGTCCCAACACTGAGGGTAATATCGTCATCAAGCTGCCGTTGCCTCCCGGAACCCTGCCCACCCTATGGAAGAACGACAAACGGTATATCGAATCCTACATGACCACCTTTCCCGGGTACTACGAAACCAGCGACGGCGGTTACATTGATGAGGACGGCTATGTCTATGTCATGGGCCGTATGGACGATGTCATCAACATCGCCGGCCACCGCCTTTCTACCGGCGCCATGGAAGAGGTCATCGCCACGCATCCCGATATCGCCGAATGCGCGGTTATCGGTACCGATGATCAACTAAAAGGACAGTTGCCTGTCGGTCTCTTCGTCCTCAAATCCGGAGTTGACAGAGACGTGGAAGAAATCCAAACCGAACTGGTCAAAATGGTGAGAGAAAAAATCGGGGCCATTGCCTGTTTCCGCGAGTCGAACATGGTAGCCAGGCTGCCGAAGACCCGCTCGGGCAAGATTTTGCGCGGAACCATGCGCTCAATTGCTGCCGGTAAGGAATACCGTATGCCATCCACCATTGACGATCCGACAATTCTCGATGAAATCACTGATACTTTGAACGATATGGGATACCCGCCTAAATAAACGATTTTGCCAACCAAGAGACGGCCTCGCTATTATTCAGCGGGGCCGTCGTTTTTCGATCCACCGATGATCCCACACGACAACAATTGACAAGGCTGGTCTTGTCTTCTGAACATCAAGGAGTGTGTTACTGCCATGAAAATCCATGAATATCAGGCCAAGGAACTATTCAGATCATATGACATTCCAGTGCCGAGCGGAGTCTTATGTGAAACACCGGAGGCCATAGACCGGGCGGTGGAGCAGCTGGGGCTGCCACTGGCAGTCAAGGCCCAGGTCCATGCCGGCGGCCGCGGCAAGGGCGGTGGAGTCCGGGTAGCCAGATCTCCCGAGGAAGCGAGAGAAGCGGCAGCGGCAATCCTTGGCATGAAGCTTGTCACCCTGCAGACCGGGGCAGAGGGAAGAACTGTTAACAAGGTGCTGGCCGAAGAGGGCGTGTCGATCAAAAACGAACTCTATCTCTCCTTGATAGTCAATCGCGATGACGCCTCGATCACCATCATGGCCAGTCAGGACGGCGGCATGGATATCGAGGAAGTTGCCGCCGCCACACCCGAGCGCATCATAAAGGTCGGCATCAATCCTTTGCTTGGCATTCAGGGCTATCATGTTCGCCTGGTGTGCCTGGGACTTGAACTCGAACCTGCGGTTGCCAAAAAATGCGCGGCGATGCTAAGAAACCTCTACCGACTCTTCACCAGTTCCGACTGCTCCCTGCTGGAAATTAATCCTCTTATCATTACTGAAGAAGATGAGTTGCTCGCGCTCGACGCCAAGATCGATATCGACTCCAATGCGCTCTACCGGAACAAGGAAATCGCCGCTATGCGGGACCCGCTCGAAGAGGACCCAAACGAACTTGAGGCGGCAAAATTTGATTTGAACTACATCAAACTCGATGGAACCATCGGCAACATGGTGAACGGCGCCGGGCTGGCCATGGCCACCATGGATATCATCAAACAGGCTGGATCGGAGCCGGCAAACTTCCTCGATGTCGGTGGTGGAGCTGATGCGGAGAAGGTCGAAAACGGTTTTCGAATCATTCTCAGCGACCCCAATGTCAAAGGGATATTGATCAACATTTTTGGCGGAATTTTACGCTGTGACGTGCTCGCCCAAGGTGTCGTCCAGGCTGCCCAGTCGATCGGTCTTGAGGTCCCCGTGGTGGTCCGTATGGAGGGCACTAATGTCGATGAAGGACGCAGGATTCTGGCCGAGTCGGGCTTGGATCTGATCAACGCCGTGACCCTCTCAGATGCTGCAGAAAAGGTGGCTGCCATCACCGGCAGCTAAAGGCTAAATCATGTGCAGCCGCTTCATCCTGATGCTGATCCTGATGGTTGTGCTCAGCTGTCCGGGGCAGTCCAGCTTAGCTGAATCCAGCAACAGTGCCGCCGCCCAACCGAAATGGATAATAAACAGCGGCAGCAGTGCAAGTCTACCGGCCGGCAGCATGCTCTCCCTGG
>JBPCUV010000223.1:0-4552 GCA_051010975.1 Desulfocapsaceae bacterium | reverse complement strand
ATCCTCCTGCAGCCCGATCTGGGAACTGCTCTGATGCTCGGTTTCATCTTTGTCTCCATGACTGTCTTTGTGAAGCTGCGGTTCTCCGTTTATGCAATTTTAGGGAGCACCGGTGTGGCCATGGTATTCCTGGCCTGGGATAAGCTGCTTAAACCCTATCAGAAGCAGCGGATTCAGACCTTTCTGAATCCGGAAGGTGATCCCATGGGACACGGTTATCAGATCATGCAGTCCAAGATCGCAGTGGGCAGCGGAGGCAGATTCGGCAAGGGCTACCTGGAGGGTACCCAGGGCCACCTCCATTTTTTACCCGAGCGGCACACCGACTTCGCCTTCGCGGTCTGGAGCGAGGAGTGGGGGTTCTTCGGCAGCCTGTTCTTCATCTCTATCTATTTTCTGATGCTGCTCTGGGGGCTTTACTCGAGCGCTTTCGCCCGCGACCGGTTTGGTATGCTGCTTTCTTTTGGCATCGTCATGCTGATCTTCTGGCAGGCGGTTATCAACCTGCTGATGATCCTCGGTTTTTTGCCGGTGGTCGGGATTCCTCTGCCACTCGTGTCCTACGGCGGATCGTCGCTGTTGACGACCCTGCTGGCCTTTGGCATCCTGCTCAATGTCAGGATGCGTCGTTTTCAGATCGGCCAGAATGGCGACTGAGAATGACTGGGAGTAGAGAAGCACAGCCCAGCTTTTATGTAGCTAAGTCATTACCTCGATGGACTGATCAGGCCTTGATCAAGGCTTGCAGGACGATGTCTTTGAGGGCCTCGATGAAATCGGGGTCGTCGTTGAAAGATTCGGTGGTCTCAAGCCGGATGCCGCATTCGGCGGCCAGCTCCCTGTATTCCATGTTAATCTCCACCAGGGTTTCCACGTGATCCGAGACAAAGCTGATCGGCACCATCAGGACGTTGGTGCAGCCCTCATCCCCGAGCCTAATGATGGTCTCAGGCGTCGAAGGCGACAGCCACTCAACCGGGCCGGATCTACTCTGATAACATATCCTGCCCCGCACTCCTGTGATCACCTCCACAGCGGCAATGGTCCGCTGCAGGTGATCAACATAGGGATCGCCTTCGTCGATAAAGGATACCGGCAGGCTGTGGGCACTGTAGACGACTTGCACCGGATCGTTGCCGAAGAGCTGCAGTCCCTGAGTAATTTTATCTGCCAGGCAGGAGATGTATCCCGGATGATCCGGCCAAGAGCCGACCTCGATGAGATCTCCTCCAATCGGGTTTTTCAGCAGACAGCGCTTTAGCTCGTTGAGTGATGAGCCGCTGGTGGCGCAGGAAAAATGAGGATACAGGCTGAGGG
This sequence comes from Desulfocapsaceae bacterium, assembly GCA_051010975.1. Classification (GTDB taxonomy): domain Bacteria; phylum Desulfobacterota; class Desulfobulbia; order Desulfobulbales; family Desulfocapsaceae; genus JABDQA01. The sequence goes on along the minus strand of JBPCUV010000223.1, from coordinate 3,235 downwards.
CTAGGAGCCGGTCGATCGGTGTTTCTCGCAAGCTTCTTAGTGCTTCTTCGGTGGTTGGGTGCCAGTAGCGCATGGCGGTCGCTACAACGAATTCTCCCTCGCCGTTAAGGCGGTTTTGCAGCGCCTGCTGCTGGGCCCTGGTGATTTTAGAAATCGGTGAGCCGCCCCCGATCCGACCATAGGTCTTCTCACTTTTTGGTGCTCGCTTCCTGGCGATAAGCCAGGCCAGTGGTTTCTGAAGCAAGGACGGCCCCAACCTGATGATTTCCCGGTCTGAGAATATATTATAGAGAAAGGGTCTGATATCCTGAGGTTTTTCAGGACCACCCATGTTGAGAAGCAGGACGCCGGTGGGGGAACTGCGATCGTTGAAATCGTGCGAATCTGATTTCATAATCACCAATTCATAACACATTCCCTGAAGGCTGAAAATAAAAGAATATGAAATCGCAGCCTTGGCATTGAATAGGGTTCTGGTGGCGATAAAAAGATGACGAAAACTTGATTATGGGCAGGTGGACCATATATTATTAACACAGGAAGTCAAAAGAATTAATTCGCCTAAGAGCTTTAGAGAGTCTTTGTGTTGATACCTCGGTTATTTCTTTCCAAACCACAATCCCCGCAGAAATCAGAGCTGTTAGTTTACATCCGTTTTCATACTGAAATCAGGAGGATTCAGGAAAACGGACTTGTCGAGGCGCGTCCGCAGGGGCGTATGTTTTTGGCAGTCATTGCTGCCTGAAAACCAGATGGAGGAAATATATGGAACTGAAAGTCGAAGCCCGGAATGTTGAGTTGAAAAAAGGCTGGCAGATGAAAATCGACGATGAGAAGGAGAAACTGCTTAAACACTATGCCGGTTTCGTTCTGCATCTCAGAGTGACGATTGAAGCCACGACTCACCATAAAGAGGGTGGTTACGAAGTCAAAGTCGTGGCTTCGGTACCAAACGACACAGTGGTAGTAACCAGAAAAGGGGAGATCGTACGCCCCTTGCTCATCGAAGCATTCGATGTTCTTTCATTACAACTCAAGGAAATTCTCAGAAAGAAGAGGAAAAGTAAGAAGCAGGCCGAAGCTGCCGCCGTCAGCGACAGTGTCGGTGTTATTAACAAGGTCTCTCCTCATGAATCTTATGGATTCATTACCACCTTTGACGACAGGGAGATCTATTTCCATGAAAACGCACTGAAAAATATCGAGATTGACGACCTGGTTGAGGGCGACAGCGTCATCTACGGAGAATCACTTGGGGATAAAGGGCCCCAGGCATCCTGGGTGAGAGTCGCCAAGTAAATCTATCTCAACTTAAGAACTCAAAGCCCCCGGCCGCTCGCCGGGGGCTTTTTTTATTTTAGGCATCTAATACTTCTTGAAACAGAACTCGTCACTCTGATACAGCTCAGGGTCGGCATCGGGATAGCCAACTTCTTCGCCATTCCAGGGCTTTCTTAAGGTATAGTTGCTGTTCTCTTCGGTTACCACGTTTGAGCGGTGCAGCGGAATCTTACCGCCGGCAGTGGCTATATAACGTGGAATCGCATCACCCGAGATATTACCGTACATCGATTCAACGATATCCCTGCCGATCTCAAGCGGTACACGGAAGTGAGTGAACTGCGGATTGCGATAGCTGCAGTTGAAAATGTAATAGGGCCTGACATAGGCTTCCTGGATAGTTTCACAGAGCTTCCACATCTTCACCCTGGTGTCGTTGATGCCCTTGAGCAGGACAGCTTGATTGAGCACCGTGAAACTGCGTTTGGAGAGGCGGCGGAAGGTGTCGCGTGATATCGGGGTTATTTCCTGGGCGGTATTGATCTGAGTAACTACCCGGATCGGTTTTCTGTCGTTGCTCTTGTCGATGATGTCGAGCAGTTCCTCATCGACCCGCATCGGCACGGTAACCGGAACCCTGGTGCCAAGGCGCTTGACTTTCACATGATCTATTTCATCTAACTGTTCAAGCAGCCAGTCGAGCATCGAGTTGGGCAGCACGAAGGCGTCGCCGCCGGTGACCAGCACGTCCCTGATGCGTTCATTGGCCCTGATATAATCAAGTGCTTCGCGGTACGCTTCCCGGGAATAAATTTTGTCCTTGCGGCCGATGTGAGCGATGCGCAGGCAGTGGGTGCAGTACATGGCACACATATTGGTGGCCTTGATGGTTACCACCCGGGGGTAGAATTGATCGATGAGCCGGGCTGGAGAATGGTCGGCAGCCACCGGTGGAATTTCGATGCCGGCGTTGTCTATCATTTCACCAGTGGGAATCGACTGGAGCATCACCGGATCGTTTACCGTTCCCGGTCTGATAAGGCTGGTATAGTAAGGGGTCAGCCGCATCCGGTATTCTCTTGTGACCCTGGAGACTGAGGCCACAGCCTCGGCTGGCAGGTCAATCAGGTCGGCCAGAGTCTCAATGGAGTCGACGGCATGCCTGATCTGGCCGGGAAAGGAATCCCACTCTTCATCCGACATCTTCAGTTTTTGTTTGATTCGGGCCTGATTCTCCAGGATGGAATCCCATAGCTCGATGCCGCTGGGAGCCACTTGGTCTTTTTCTTTCAGGTATGCGTCTACCCGATCGTTTGCCTCTGCTGCTATGGGCAGCGCCTGGGTCAGTCGACCGCCGACGCTGACCATGTGTTCGTCTATCTGCTGGTGCTTAAGGGCCAGGTTTTCCAGATTATCTGGACGGATACCGAAAGCCTCTGGGGAAAAGTGATGCTGCCGTCTGCAATGCAGCAGAAAGGTGAAGAGCTCGACAATCGGCTCGGTCAGCTCCGCTTCGTCTGCCCTGGCCAGCAGTTCGTCCGCCCTGAGGCGGGCTTCCTCTCCCGGGTCGCCGACCTGTTCACCAGACGGCTTGAGCGCTTCCAGCAGTTTTTTCGTATAATCGTCGAGCACCGGCTCGTAGGAGGTGGTGCCATCATTGTCGTTCATTGTTTTTCTGCCTCGATTACGGTTTGTCTGATGAAGCCTACACCCTGGCACAACCCTTCGTCAACGTCATCTCTGTTTTTGGCCACCGACACCACGCGGGCCAGGAAAGTGCCCGGCATAACCAGGAAATTGGTGCCAGGGTGCTCAAGTATGACAAAATCCTTGATCAGTTCACCATTGGCAACTTTTCTGAAGGTTTCCCGTTCGTAAGGATTCTGGGGGATGTAACCGGTAGTCAGTTTCTCGGCCTCAATTTTGTAATTATAAGTACCCCAATGAATATTTC
>JBPCUV010000222.1:0-3443 GCA_051010975.1 Desulfocapsaceae bacterium | reverse complement strand
AAATCACTCGTTTTCTTTTGCCCTCTGACATCGATAATTACCCGAAACGGATCTGGAAGCGAGAAAATCTTATAATCTGAAATCGACTGAATATCGAGCACTACCCGGACCGTGTCAGTACTGAACTGACCGGTTCTCACCTGTTTCAAGAGTCCATCCTCAATCGGGATAGGCGAACGATAGCGGGGCTCTATGTAACTATTTTGAAAATCGATATAGAGCCGACGCGGACGGTTACCGATCTTCTCCAGCAGTTCTTCTTTATAAGCGGTCGGTCCTGAAGTTTGCACCACTACCCGTGTGTAATCTTTTGAAGACCAGTATTTAACAGGCATTACATTGGTCAATTTGTCGAGCGGGCTGGCGCTGAGCATTTCTTCGGGCAAGGGAATATCGAAGTCTTTGGACAACAGTTTAAGTTTGGTCTCGGCTGGAGAACGCATATCGCCGTCCGGATAATCCGAGATTATTTTAGCATAGGTCTCGGCAGCTCGTTTGGGATCGTTCACGTCTTCAAAAAGAATAACCCCCACCGCGTAGAGGGCATCGTCGGACAGTCGGTTGCCTGGAAACAGGGTGTTGACGTCGCGGTAATAGGAGATTGCCTCACCGAGGTCAATTCCCTTGCCGAATTTTTTGAAGACGTCGTAATAGAGGCGACCGAGCATAAAAAGACACGCCGGCGCCAGTTCGGATTTCGGCTCGGCCAGATAGATTCGCCTGAAGTTACCGGCTCCTTTAAGCCAATTCTCCCTTTTATCGCCAAGCTTGGGGGAGTTGTTTAGTTGATTGTAGAAAAATTTTGCCTTCTCGTAGTGAGCCTGGAGATCTGATTTGTTGGTGTAATCGTCACTCGGTGCAGTTGCCCACACGCGGTGCTCACCAGACGTAAACGCCAGGAGGGTGAGAAGTATTAGTGCAAAACCAAGAGATCTGTTCACTTCGTCAGTCGATACAATCTGAATAGCACAGGAGACTGCTGAAAATCACAATGTTTTCTATAATTATCAGAAATTTGACTTTATATAAAGGATCTGAACGAAAAAAACAACTCGAAGCAATGGGGTTATTCCTTGTCGATAAGCTGCTTGAGCTGATAAAGCTGTTCCAGAGCCTGGCGTGGAGTCATGTTGTCGAGGTCGATTTTTCTGAGCTGTTCTGCCAGCGGATGACCGGGTGCCGAAAATAGCTGAAGTTGGCTGGGATGGTCCTTTTTTCTCGCGGCGGCACTATTTTTCCGGGCTACAGAGCGGTGATCAAATTCGGCTTGGTCGATGCGTTTCAATATTTCCTGAGCCCGTCTGACGACCTCGTCGGGTACCCCGGCCAGGGCTGCGACCTGGATGCCGTAACTGCGGCTGGTACCACCCTTGATCAATTTATAGAGAAAAATGATTGTCTCGTTCCACTCCTTGACAGCTACCGAGTAGTTTTGAACTCGATCGTGGGTTTTAGCCAGTTCGGTGAGCTCATGGTAGTGGGTGGCAAAAAGGGTTTTGACCCCGTTCTCATCTTTTTCTACCAGTGCTTCCGCCACCGCCCAGGCGATCGACAAGCCGTCATAGGTCGAGGTGCCACGCCCTATTTCATCTAGAATGACAAGGCTTCGGGGAGTGGCGTTATTGAGGATATTGGCAGTTTCATTCATCTCCACCATGAAGGTCGACTGTCCCCGCCGCAGATCGTCCATGGCCCCGACCCTGGTGAAAATACGATCTACCACGCTGATCACTGCCTTTTCTGCCGGAACGAAACTGCCCATCTGGGCCATCAGTACGATAAGCGCGGTTTGTCTGAGGATAGTAGATTTTCCGGCCATGTTGGGGCCGGTAATGACCAGCACCTGATTTCGGCTCTGGTCCAGACTGATGTCGTTGGGGACGAATTTGCCGGTTGCCATCGACCGTTCGATTACCGGATGCCTGCCCTCACTGATCTGAATAGCTCCATCACTGGTCAGATCGGGCCTTGAGTAGTGATTTTGCCGGGCTATTTCAGCCAGGTTGGTAAAGACATCGATACGGGCTAAAAACTGAGCGGTCTGCAGGATGCGGGAACTGTTCTCGGCCAGGGTCGTCCTTATTTCGATGAAGAGCTGATACTCCAGCTCGAGGCGACGCTCCTGGGCTGTCAGTACACGGCTTTCGAATTCTTTCAGCTCCGGGGTAATATAGCGCTCGGCATTAACCAGGGTTTGTTTGCGCAGGTAATGTTCCGGCACTTTATCCAGATGGGCGTTGCTGACTTCGATGTAGTAGCCGAAAACCTTGTTATAACCAATCTTAAGCTTGGTGATCCCGGTCTTCTCCCGTTCCTTATTTTCCAGTCCGAGAATGAGTGCCTTACCGTCACGCAGTAGGTGAATGAGTTCATCAAGCTCCTCATTGTACCCCTCTCTGATAAGGTTGCCGTCGCGCAGAGTGACTGGCGGGTCATCGCTGATCGAGCCTTGCAGCAACTCGGCCAGTTCGGCTAAATTGTCAAACTCGTCAGCGATCCGTTTCAGGCCGGTTACCGTGCATTGCTTCAAAAGGGTGTAGATGTCGGGAAGAATGGAAAGTGACTGTCGCAGGGCAACCGCGTCACGACCGTTTCCCTGACCGAGTACCATCCTCGAGTTGAGGCGTTCGAGATCATAAATGGCATCGAGATAATCTCTAAACTGCTGTCTGATCGACGGGTTGTTGTGGAAAAAATTGACACAGTCCTGACGATCAATGATTGCCTCGATATCCTGCAGGGGCTGGAGCAAGTAGTTCTGCAGCAATCGCCCACCCATCGGCGTCCTGGTTTTGTCCAGCACGGCCAGTAAAGAACCTTCTCGCTTGTTGCCGATGATGGTCCTGGTCAACTCCAGGTTTCGGCGCGAGGCATCATCGACGAGTAGAATCGAGCCACGTTTGAGCGGGATCAGTTTTTCTATATGAGCGATATCGCTTTTCTGCGTTTCCCTGGCGTAATCGAGCAGCACCCCCGCCGACACAACACCCTGGTTCATTGATCCGCAGCCGAAACCTTCGAGGTTGATCACTCTGAAGTGCTCGATGAGGTCATCATGAGCCTCTTTGAAATGAAAAAGATCCTCGTTTCGCAGGGTGATGCAGATTTCTGGCAGATGCAGAGTGACTGTGTCGAGCAATGGCTTTAAATCTTCTTGCTGTGCTTCGTTGATCAACAGTTCAGCTGGTGTCATGCGGGTCAGATGGTCGATTAACTGCTCGGGGACCGCTGCACGGTCTTCGATCTCTCCGGTTAAAAATTCACCGGTGCTCAAATCAAGAAAACTGAACCCCCACTGTGCTATGGACTCGGAGGGGGCTCTATTCAGCGCGCAGACGTAACGATTTTCATTCTCTTCCAGAATCTGATCATCGGTGGTGACTCCTGGGGTAACCACCCTAATTACCTCACGGCGGACAATTCCTTTGGCCTCGGAAGGATCT
>JBPCUV010000221.1:0-3052 GCA_051010975.1 Desulfocapsaceae bacterium | reverse complement strand
TGATACCGACGCAGGTTGGCCAGTTTCAACTTCAATGTTTTTTGATCGAAAAATATGGATAAAAAAATCTGCCTATGACTTGCGTTGCTGCATGTTTGAAGTGAATTTAATGTCCGCTTTGGGTCATTAGCAGACATTCACCACACTCCAATTTGACGTCCGCTTTACCCTGGAAAGCGGACATTCTGGGAATATCGCAAAAGAGTCCGCTATGTGCCATGTGTGGACGGCTCCGTATTGTCAAGGGGTTTTGATCGTTTCTGCACGACTAGTCGGAGCGGCCATGTGTGCGGCCTGTTTATGCGGCACTTCTCGCGGCCGCTGGCCATAATGCTCTCCGCAGATCCGGTCCCGGTCAACAACACGCGCTCATAAGGCGCTTTGGCACAAGTGGGTTGTCCTGATCTGTGGGCCGATTGGCTTGGGTGCATTATTCGATCAATATCCTTTCCAACTTCGGTAAGCAGAGAGTAATACTCCGCTTATTCTTTAATTTGCCTCAAACGCATGTGGGCAGCGGTGTTCGGTAGGTCTCATTACGCACCATCATAGCCCAGGCGATACGGGCGATCTTATTCGCCAAAGCAATGGCTGCGATCTTTGTAGATCGCCGTTCCATCAGTTTGACCAGCCAGGGGTGGCGTGTATATCCCAACTGTTTGGCGCGCTTGATAACCGACAAAGCGCCAACGACGAGTATCTGGCGCAGATACCGATTGCCTGCTTTTGAGATACTACCAAGGCGGTCCTTGCCACCGGTGGAGTTTTGTTTTGGTACCAATCCAATCCAAGCACTCAAATCACGACCAGAACGAAAAACACTTGGATCGGGGATGTTGGCGACAAGGGCACTGGCGATCAACGGACCAACACCAGGGATAGCTTCAAGCCGTTTGCTGGTCTTGTTCGCCCGATGCCAGGCTAGCACGCGTTGGTCAGCTTGCAGGATCTGGCGTTTCACCAATTCAAGCTGTGCAGCTAAAGCCAAGAAGCAGTCTCTTGCGGTTTCAGGGACACGCTCATCCTGCCCCTTGGTGATGATCTCCAATAATTTTTCCACGCCATTGCGACCAACGCCTGCAATAATACCGAACTCGGCCATATGGGCACGGATCGCATTGATCAGTGACGTGCGCTGACGAACAAATAACTGTCGGGTCCTGTGCAACATCAGTACTGATTGCTGTTCAGGAGACTTTATCGGCACAAAGCGCATATTGGGCCGCTGAACCGCTTCACAGATAGCTTCCGCATCAGCGGCATCGTTTTTATTACGCTTAACGTAGGGCTTTACGTAACGTGGTGGCATTAATCTCACGTCATGACCCAGCTTGCTGAGTTCCCGGGCCCAGTGATGCGAGGTGGCACAGGCTTCGATGCCCACCAGACAAGCAGGCAATTTAGCAAAGAACCTAAGTACTTGGGCCCGTTTGAACTGACGACGGATAACAATCCCACCTGCATCATCAACGCCGTGAACCTGAAAAACATTCTTCGCAATATCGATACCAATTATGCTAATCTTATCCATGGATGGCTCCTCTTTAGCGGTTCCTAAAACACCGTTATGGCACATTGCGATGCCGGTCGAGGAGCCGTCCACAGCATCAACAACGGACATTCTCAAATTTTTGTAGTTGTTATTAATTCGCACATTCCAATGCCGGTGAACGAACTGTTTGCAGCATCATAAGTGGTCATATATTCTCGGGCAGACCCGCTTTGCGCAGTCCGTCTAAAAATCTATCTCGTTGTTCTACTGATTTATGCGGGATCACACGAGCAACATTGTCCATCCGAAATTTCGGGTTATATTTCAGGGCGGTATCGATCATTTCTGTGGCCCGATTGGGCTGATCTATTTCAACGTATATTACCGCCAAAAAGAGGTATGGGACTGGAAAAGTAGGGCCACGGTTAATCGACTGTGTCATTGCCGCCAGAGCTTCATTGTAGTTGCTCAGTTTGTAATATGAGTGTCCACGATGAAAATCCCAATTTGGTGGTCCAAGCGGATCTAGCCGAATGCCTTGTTCGGTCATTTCCAGTCCTTTTTCGGCCTGGTCAGCGAAATTGAGCGTCTCGCCATAGTAGGCAAAAACCTCGGCATTGCTGGGAGATAGAACTACAGCTCGCTCGAATGTTTCAATCGCTTCCTCATAACGACGAAAGAAACAAAGAACCCATCCCAACCGAGCCAATGCATAACCCGAGTTAGGATCTAGTTCGACTGCTTTTTGGGCGACGTCGAGGGCCCTCTTGAGCACCGCCTCTTCTGCCATATGAAAGTTCCAGTCGATAAAGTAACAATAGGATAGAAGGCTGTATGCCTCAGCAAAATTAGGATCGAGTCGAATAACCGATTCAAGCAATGCTTTCGCTTCCTTAAGGCCGTCGGGCGTGAACAGATAAAAATGTGTTCTGGCTTTCAGAAAAAGATCATAGGCTTCGCCATCAGAGGTCGGGACCCGCTTTTCATCTCCTCGATCTGACGCTGCTAAAGTAATTTCAAAGGCGTTGACGATCTTTGCCGTAATTTCATCCTGAAGAGAAAAAATGTCGTCAATGTCCCCATCATATCGATCCGCCCACATATGACCACCGGACTCGGCATCAATAAGTTGAGCGTTTATACGAATTTTGGGTCCGACCCGGCGCACACTACCTTCGAGAAGATATTTAACACCAAGTCGTCGTCCAATTTCCGTTGCGTCAACAATTTGCCCTTTGAATATGAAGGACGAGTTTCGAGCAATTACGAACAATTCTGGAATTTTAGACAAGTCCGTTATTATATCATCGGTCATTCCGTCAGAAAAATACTCCTGCTCTGGGTCCCCGCTGAGATTATCGAAGGGCAGTACCGCAACAGAAGGCTTGTCTGGAAGTGTAAGGTTTTGTTCTGAATTAGTGGTTTGCAATCCTTTGGTCTCGGAATCCAATATTATCTTATAGGTGACTATCGGTTCTTCAATATTTTTTACTTTCTGTGGTCCCATTTCAAGGAAACCAATATTGATTTTGTTCTTTACCTGATTGTAAACATTACGGG
>JBPCUV010000220.1:0-5961 GCA_051010975.1 Desulfocapsaceae bacterium | reverse complement strand
ACCATTTCTTTTTCTTGCCGATTCATGCTGTTCCCTGTCTCCTCTTGGGTTATATAACCGCCATTGTAGTCGAGTTAATTGCTCCTGGCTTTCAGGAGATTGATACGCCCCCCCGTTTTGACCGCCTCCAGATCCATCTGCCGAAGCGGACTTTTTGCTCTGAAGGTATGGCCGTTGCTGAGGTTTTTTACCTCCAGCGGTTGGTCCTCCAGAAGCTGAGAGGTGGCTATGAAGAGTTGGTCGCCCTGGTCAATCCCGTCATAATCTGCTCGGTCCAGGAAAACGAGGGGCAACAGCCCCCAGTTAACCATATTGGCCAGATGCAGACGGGCAAAATCAAATGCGATTACCGCCTTCACTCCCAAATACCGTGGTACCATAGCCGCCTGTTCCCGACTCGAACCCTGGGCGTAATTTGTGCCCGCCACGATAATACCTCCGCCGGCCGCTTCAGCACGCTCGGGGAAACTGTCGTCAACCACTTTGAAGGCATGCTTGGAAAGCTCTGGTATATTGGAACGGATAGGCAGATACAACGCTCCAGCCGGGCAGATATGGTCAGTGGTGACATCATTGCCAAGTTTGAGCAGGACCTCGCCGCGGGTCTCGTCCGGCAGAGACGCCATGGGAGGAATTGGCTTCATATTCGGTCCCCGGCGAATATCCGACCTCGCTGCCCGTTCACCTGGCGCAACAAAAACAGTGCGATCATCCTTGAATGTTTCTGGCATTTCGTACGAGTAATGTTCCAGGTCCAGGTCGCGCGGATCGGTGATCACTCCCTTAATCGCAGAAGCGGCGGCTGTCTCCGGGGAACACAGGTAAACCTGGGCTGAGGGAGTACCGCTGCGGCCCAGAAAATTCCGCGGTGTGGTGCGCAAGGATACTCCATCTGTCTGCGGGGCAAACCCGCTTCCATTACAGCCTCCGCAGAACATTTCAAACACCCGGACCCCGGCCTGCACAATTGTATCGTATGCTCCGCGGTCAACACTTTCACGGAGCACTGTCTGGGTAGCTGGATAGAAACCGGCGTCCACGTCCGGATGAACTCGTTGGTTTTTCAGAAGGTGAGCGATGGACAGTACATCGTGCAGAGAAGTGTTGGTGCAGCTGCCAAACATCACCTGGTCCACCTTGCTGCCGGCCACGTCTCTTACGAGCACGATATTGTCCGGCTGATGCGGTAATGCGATCAGCGGTTCCAGCTCAGACAGATCAATATCCAGCACCTCGTCGTACTCGGCATCGTCATCAGCAGCCCAAGGGGCCCATTGTTCTTCACGATGGTAGGCCCGCATCCATTTCCTGGTATTCTCATCACTTGGAAAGATCGAAGTTGTGGCCCCGGTCTCGGCCCCCATATTGGTTATCGTGGAGCGCTCGGCAACATTGAGGGTCCTGACTCCAGGTCCAGTATACTCAAGGATCTTGCCGACACCGCCCTTGACCGAGATGCGGCGCAGCACTTCCAGGATCACGTTTTTGGCCGACACAAACGGTGGCAGAGTGCCCGCAAGGCGGACGTTGATGATGGTTGGCATGGTGAAATAAAAAGGCTCACCGGCCATGGCCATGGCTGAATCGAAGCCACCCACCCCAATCGACAGCATCCCGATTCCGCCGGCGGCGGTTGAATGCGAGTCTCCGCCGATCAGACTTTTGCCCGGCACACCCCAGTGCTCCAGATGGAGCTGGTGGCAGATACCGCTGCCTTTGCGGGAAATAGTAACCCCGACCTTGGCGGTGATATCCTGCAGGTAGCAGTGGTCATCGGGGTTCTTGAAATCAGCCTGGATCAGGTTGTGGTCCATGTAGTGGACGGCCACTTCAGGCACGACTTGTTCAACGCCCATCGCTTCAAGCACCAGGAACGCCATAACCCCGTTTACATCGTGGGTCAGGGTCTGATCAGCCCGAATGCCGATCCGCTGCCCTTTCTTTAACTCACCGTCTACCAAAGCAGCGGTGATCAGCTTTTCAGTAAGTGTTAAACCCATTGTGTTACGGTCCTTTATTTTACCCAATTGTTAGTTGGGAGTGTGGTTCCTATGTCACCTCACAATCTGCTTGTGCGAGGCTGGTTTTGCATTGCATCCTGCATCGCAGGCTCGGAAAATGAACACAGTGCACCTGTGCCCTGGGAAGCCAAAATCCAGGGAGTGATGCAGATCTGACCGTAAAACCACATGGCCCGATCTACTTTGGAGAACTTCATTGTAATTCGTTAGTTAATTTCCTTGTCAGGCCCGAGTAGCGTCCTAAAACCCATTGAAACGAATGGATTATTCGTCCTCAGGAACTACTCTGGAACCTCAGGCTGTGTTAGTTGCCGATATTTGACTCAGTTATCGCCCTGGGTTACCTCCTCCGTCTCGTTTTCTGACTGATCAGCCACTTTCATACGCTTTTTCATCTTCTTGCCTAAGAACATCGGTAGCACGAAGCCGGCGATCGCAATGGCCCAGATAATAATGGCCAGCGGACTGCCGACAAGGATCAACCAGTCACCGTCAGATACCGTCAAGGCGCGGCGCAGGTTCACTTCCATCTGATTGCCAAGCAGGATACCGAGAATGACCGGTACCAGTGGCACCCCAAGCTTGCGCAGCACCCATCCCATCACACCGAAAACGACCAGCATCATGACGTCGAAGGTCGAGCCGGTGAGGCCGTAGATGCCGACGAAAGAGACCATCGCTACTACCGGCATCAGGATCCGCGTCGGGATCAGCAATACACGGGTAAACAATCCGACCAACGGGAGATTCATGGCCAGCAGCATGAAATTGGCCATGAACAGCGCTGCGATCAACCCCCATACGACGTCGGGGTTGTTCTGGAACAGCAGGGGCCCCGGCGTAATATTGAGCTGCAACAGCACGGCAAGCAGTACCGCGGTAGTGCCGGAACCGGGTACGCCAAGTGCCAGCATCGGCACCAGCGCCCCGCCGGTAGACGCGTTGTTGCCGACCTCTGGTGCAATCACCCCACGCGGATCACCCTTGCCAAACGTCTTGCCTTCCCGGTCCACGGTGTTCTTCTCCACCGAGTAAGCGAGAAACGATCCCAACGACGCACCTGCCCCGGGCAGAACCCCGGAGAGGAATCCGATGATGGAGGAGCGTACCATCGTGCCGGTGGAACGAAAAAGCACACGGAAATCGGGTATCAGCCTGCCGATCTCCATCTTAGATTTGGCGGCGGCGCCGCCCTTGTGCTTCTCGATAAAGATGAGGACTTCGCTCAGGGCAAATAAGCCGACGATGGCGATAAGGAAATCGATGCCGTCGTACAGGTGAATATGGTCGAAGGTAAAGCGCTGTGAACCGGTCTGCGAGTCCATGCCGATCATCGCAATGGCGAGTCCCAGCGCGGCGGCAAAGGCTGATTTGGCCTGGTTGCTGGCCGTGATGCCGCCAAGCGTCGCGAACGCCATCGTGAACAGAGCGAAATACTCCGCCGGGCCGAACATGAGCGCAATCTTGACCAACTGCGGCGCCAGTAGGGCCAATCCACAGATGGAGAAGAATCCGCCGATGAAGGAAGCGACGCCTGACAGCGCCAGTGCCTCGCCCGCCTTACCCTGCTGGGCCATCGGGTAACCGTCCAAACAGGTCATCATCGCCGGTTCGTCGCCGGGAATGTTCAGCAGGATCGAGCTGATGCGTCCGCCATACATGGCGCCGATGTAGACGCTGCATAGCAGGATCATGGACGGCGTAGGGCCGAGCCCCAGAGTGAAGGCTATGGGGATAAGAATCGCCACGCCATTGGCCGGTCCGAGACCCGGCAAGGCGCCCATGAGCGTGCCGAGAAAGCAGCCCAGGACCGCCAGAAAGAAATTTTGAGTGGTCAATGCAACCGCAAATCCATCAGCCAGGCTTGACAGAATTTCCATTGGCTAGGCCCCCTAGAAACCCAGTGGTCCTTTGGCCAGCGACAGGCCGAGGACCATGTGAAAGATAACGTAGATGCCAATAGCCGTAGCCACACCAGTGACTAGAGAATTGAGCGGCTTAGTTCCCAGGCGCCATGACAGGTAGGCGGTGGCGAACACGGTTGCGATCACGAATCCGACTCTAGATAAGGCCCAGGCGTAGGCAAACATCACCGCTGTTGCAAAGATGATCTCGATGAGGTTAGCCAGGATCGGCCAGTCCGGTTCTTCATCCGGACGCAGCAGGAAGTAAAGCGAACAGATCGCTAGTATGGTCCCGACGATATACGGGAAGGCCCTCGGGCCGACCACATCTATCATAAAACTGTCGGGAATGATGGACGTGGCCCAGAGATATAAGGCGGCAAGCCCCAATCCGAAAAGGCCGAATATCCGGTCGCTCATGAGAATCTCCTGTCAAGCGATTAAGAAAGATGAGAGGCTGCCCCGGATCCCGGGACAGCCTCTGTGTTAGCATTACTTAAGGATACCGATTTCTTTTGAAATAGTGGTGATATCTTCGATGCTTTGCATGGCGAATTTATCCATGTCCTCACCGAAGTTGTTGAAAGCTTCGATCGACTTGGCCTCCAGGTCTTTCTGGAAAGCTTCGGATTCGGTCATCTTCATGATCGCATTCTTCCAGAACTCCTTGGCTTCGTCCGAAGCACCCTTCGGCATATAGAGTCCACGCCAGTTGGCACCGATCACATCATAGCCCTGCTCCTTCGCGGTCATGATATCGGGATACGCCTTGACGCGCTCGGGTGCGAGAATAGCGATTATCCGGACGTCGCCGGAGTCGACAAAACCAGTCATCTCAGAGAAGTCACCGGACAATACGTCGGCAGCGCCTGAGAGCAGGCCGGTCATCGCTTCACCACCACCCGAATAGGCGATGTACTTGAGCTTGGTGACATCCTCGACACCCGCGGCCTTGGCCAGCAGCATCGGCTTGATATGGTCATAACTTCCGACCGAGGAACCGCCCGAGATACCGACGGAACGAGGATCGGCTTTGATGGCGTCCATCATCTGCTTCAGATCCTTAAATTTAGAATCTTTTTTCACGGCTAAGGCGCCGTACTCTGCTCCAAACGTTGCCAGCCAGTGAACGCTGTCAAATGACGCTTCCTTGTAAATGCCTTGGGCAATACGAGCACTGGTGCTCATCGATGCGGCGACGATCAGGTTGTTGTCGTCGTTACGCTCTTTGGTAACGTGAGCAAATGCCACACCACCGCCGCCACCGGACATATTGGTGACCTGCATTGAATCCTTGATCACACCAAGCTCAAACAGATTCTTGGCCGTGGTGCGGCAGATGAAGTCCCAGCCGCCGCCGGGGTTCGAAGGCGCAATACAATGGGGATTCTCTGCCTCGAAGGCGTGCACCGGAGATGTTGTGAACATCGCTACTGCAGCGACGGCGGCCAAAGCGGTACCGCGGATGAATTTCATTCTCATGGTAATTCCCTCCTCTTAGTGAGTTGCTTTCTTTAAATTAGTTTTAAAGAAAGAAATTTCGCCAGTGAGTCACCAGCGGTTGACTACAACGTACTATGTATCGTTGGAACAGGGTATCTCTTAAAGGTAATGCAATACCAGGAATAGATCGAGTTATATGCTATTTTTTAAACCTTGCGAAACACACTATCCATAAATATCCGTAATCTCCTCCCCCAAGCCATATTGAAGTAACAGTTATAGAATCTGTAAATCCCTTGAATTCAAATCTCATGCCAGTGTTGATTGTTTTATTTGAAAAAAACATATTCGCATAAATAATATTTAGATATCAACCTCTTAAGGAAAATCTCGAGGTGCGGGTCTGTTTAATGATACGAGTTGTAGGTGAAAGACCCTCCAGCTTGGTTGACATTATGTCAAGATTTGGTTTAACGTTTTGTTCAGAAATGTTCACTGTGAGGAGCGCGAATGAACAAAATACGGATAGGAATTCTGACCACCGGTAAATCTTTGATCGAAATGACCCGGCAGTTCGCCGTCAAAAAAAACAT
>JBPCUV010000219.1:0-5566 GCA_051010975.1 Desulfocapsaceae bacterium | reverse complement strand
TTGGCCGGCTCGGCCTCCGGAGATTCCTTTTCCAGGTCGCTGTAGCTGACCCAGCCCGGCTTGCTTCCCAGTACGATCTTTACTTTCGGGGTTGACTTAGTCAACTGCAGCGCCTCATCGATCAGATCGGTGAACGTCTCGGCGGCGATTACGACATCAGGAGCATAGGTTTGAAACCTGAACTCCATTTCCCTGAGAGTCATGGTCGTAGCGGTGGGAACATTGACAATGCCTCCTTTAATGCAGGCATAGGAGGAGAACCAGGTTTCAGGGACGATGGGCACCATCATGTAGAGATTGTCGCCTTTTTCCACCCCTGCCTGACGTAATTTGTTCAGGCATCGATTTCCGTTTGCAGCAAACTCCTTGTAGGTGAAGCTTGTGCTTTCCTTGGTATGGATATCCACCCAGATCAGGGCATCCTTGTCACCACGCTCTTTTACATGCAGCCCATCGAAGATCTCACCGGCCCAGTTGAAATATTCCGGCATCTCCATATGATTGAGTTTGTCGAAGAAGGCCTTGGCGACGGCACCTTTTTCTTCGTTGTCTTCCATCATATTCAGATCCATGACTTCTCTGTACAGATTTTCCATACCTTCAACTCCTCCTCAAACGTTAGTTTTTCTATGAGTCACAAGGCTTTATAAAGCACGATCAGCCTGGTTGAGAAAAATCTACCGAGCGCTCGCTCGGTTTCTTTCAGCACTAGATAACAATTAATGATATTTGTCAAAGAATTTTTTAATAAGTGATAAATTTATGGTTGAAATTTGAGTCTGGTCACCCGGCCTTGCCGGTACCTCCTCTGACCAACAGTTGGGGTAAGTCGGAGCGGTCCTCGATTTCTGTTACCCTGCGGTGGCCATCCCATATTGAAAAAAAATCTGTTTCGGCTACACTGTCGGAGGATTTTTATCGTCGGCTTTATAAAAATGGGGTGTAAGCAGTTACAGAATGAATCATTGCACGACTTTGTCGATCGAGCGCTCGGTAGCTTGGTGATGCTGGTGTGCAATCACTTTTTATACATTTTTAAATAGGAGAGTACTGATGACACTATCCAGCGTAAACAAATCGATTCTCTCGCCGGTAGAATTTCTGACCAGAAGCGTTGCCGTCTATCCTGACAAAACGGCAGTTGTGCATGGAGAACGCAGATACAGCTACAAGGAATTTGGTGAGCGCGTCTACCGTCTGGCATCGGCTCTCAAATCCCAGGGAGTGGGCAAAGGGGACAAGGTGGCATTCATTTGCCCGAACATACCGCCCATGCTCGAAGCTCACTATGCGGTACCGCTGATAGGGGCTGCCCTGGTGAGTATCAATATAAGGCTTTCAGCCCCTGAGATTTCCTACATCATCGATCACAGCGACGCCCAGATTGTTGTTGTCGACAGCGAGTTCGCAGCTCTGGTCGAGCCGGAACAGTTGCCTAAAGTCCAGACTTACATCACGGTCTGTGATGTAAATGATGATATGGTGCTGGGCGATATGGAATACGAAGCCTTTCTAAAAACCGGTTCGGCTGAACCGATGCCGGCCGATATCGATTCCGAAGATCAGCTTATGACCATCAACTACACCAGCGGCACGACCGGGCGTCCCAAAGGCGTAATGTATCATCACCGGGGAGCCTATCTCAATGCCATCGGTGAAGTGCTTGAATCGGGATTGAATGCCCGCTCGGTCTACCTCTGGACTTTGCCGATGTTTCACTGCAACGGTTGGTGCTTTACCTGGGGGGTGACGGCGGTCGGGGCCACGCACGTCTGTCTCAGAGCAGTGGTTGCAGAGGATATCTACCGACTGATCGAGGCCGAAGATGTATCCCATCTCTGTGCTGCACCTACAGTGTTGATCATGATGAGTACCTGGCCTGGAGCTCAGGATGTGGATATGAAGCGAACCCTCAATATCATGACCGCAGGTGCGCCGCCAGCTCCGACGATTATCAGGAACATGGAAATCATTGGAGCCGAAATCACTCACACCTATGGTTTGACGGAAGTCTTCGGGCCGCACAGCGTCTGTGCCTGGCAGCCTTCCTGGGAAAAGCTTGGCGAAGAGGAGCGAGCGATGGTGAAATCGCGGCAGGGCGTGCCTTTTATCGTCACTCATTTCATGGATGTGGTTGATCCCGAAACCATGGAACCGGTCCCCAGAGACGGACTAACCATGGGTGAGGTTGTGATGCGCGGAAACAATGTGATGATCGGCTACTATAAGGATACCGAAGCCACCGAAGCGGCTTTTGCGGGCGGTTGGTTTCACAGTGGTGATCTGGCCGTGATGCACCCAGACGACTACATACAGATCATGGACCGTAAAAAAGACATCATTATCAGCGGCGGCGAAAACATCTCGACCGTAGAGGTCGAGAGCGTCATCTACCGCCACCCCGATGTACAGGAGGTGGCAGTTATTCCGGTTCCGGACGACAAATGGGGTGAAGTACCCAAAGCCTTTATCGTCCCGAAGCCTGGCAGCGAGCCTGTGGCTGAGGATATCATGGAGTTCACCAAGACTCATCTGGCCAGGTTCAAAGCACCCAAGTATGTTGAATTTGGAGAACTGCCCAAAACGGCCACCGGCAAGATCCAGAAATTCAAACTCCGAGACAGAGAGTGGCAGGGACGAAAGCGGATTAACTGAAAGCCCTGCCTTGCACGGGTATCAGGAATTTATTGCGCAGAGCGTGTATACCGGATAGGGTGCATACGAGGCGGTGTTTTCCATTCATCCCAACACTCATTTGTGCTATGAAATCTAACGACCGGATTCTGTTTATCTGCTTTATTTTTTTCCTGGGCTTGCTCACTGCTGTTTCGAGTTGGGCTGAAAATCTTTACGTCAAGCCGAGTTCCGAGATCACCATGAGGCGCGGCAAAGGAACCGATTTTAAAATCATTGCCGTGATCAAGGATGGGACTTCTGTCGAGCTTCTGGGTGAAGCCGATGATTGGGCTCAGGTCAGGCTGGAAAGCGGCAGAGAAGGCTGGGTGCTGCGTCGATTTCTGAGCGAAACTCCACCACTGGGCCAGCAGGTTGAAGTGCTGCAACGGGAAAAGCAGGTGTTGACCCAGACAACCCAGTCCTTGAAGCAGCGCGTCGATCAGTTGACTGCCGAGAAGGATGAGGTCGAGCAACGGTTGAATGATGATAAGGCCCAGGTGGAACATGACTTCACCCAGTGTGTTGCCGAGTTGACCTCGATCAACGACGACTATGTGAAGCTGCAGACAGATACCGCAGATGTGATCCAGACCAAAAATGATCTGGAGGCCGCCAACACCCGGGTCGCAGATCTCGAACGCCAGGTCAATGTCCTCGACCAGGAGAACAGGCGGCTGGGCAAGACCGAGACAATGAAGTGGTTTCTCGCAGGTGGTGGCGTGTTCCTTGTTGGCTGGATTATTGGAATGATCAGCAGGAGATCGCGTAAAAAACGTTCGTCACTTTTATAACGATTACCCTGGTTTGATCGGTGTGGTTTTGGCTGGCTGCCGCACCCTTAAAAGATGAGGCTTATTTCAGGCCTGGCGCCCAAGCCATTCTGATGGCTGCGTAGCTGAACGGGCGAAATATAAAGATAAAAAGATTGACAATTGCGGTTGAAACAGTAAACTTCCACCAACGACCGAGCGCTTGGTCGGTATTCAATTGACACACATCTTCAAGAAGATGGCGTCGTCTTCTTGGCAATCATGATAGAAATTTAGTTTCTGGGGGCAACCATGAAAAAGGCAGTAATAGTCAGCGCGGTTCGGACTCCTCTGGGCAGTTTCGGGGGCTCTCTTGCCAAAACGGGAGGGACCGATCTAGGAGCCCATGTCATCAAAGAATCGATCGAAAGGGCCGGAATCGCCGGTACCGATGTCGACGAATGTATCATGGGGATGGTGTTGCCCTGCGGGTATGGTCAGAATCCGGCCAAACAGGCGGCCATCAAAGCGGATCTACCCGATGAGGTGGAAGCAATCACCGTAAACAAAGTTTGTGGCTCTTCGCTCAAGAGTGTCATGCTTGGGGCCCAGGCCATCCAGTGTGGTGACGCCGAAGTGGTGGTGGCTGGAGGTATGGAGAATATGAGCATGGCTCCCTACTATCTGGAAAAAGCCAGATGGGGGCATCGGATGGGTCCGGGAACAATACAGGATCATATGATCCACGACGGCCTCTGGGATGTGGTCAATGATTTTCACATGGGCATGTCCAATGAGCTGATCTGTGAGAAATGGGGGGTGTCGAGAGAGGAACAGGACCGTTTTGCAGAACAGTCATATGACCGGGCTTTGAAAGCGATCAAGGAAGGAATTTTCAAATCACAGATAGCTCCGGTGGCTCTGGCGCAGCGCAGAGGCGATCCTCTGATTTTTGACACCGACGAATGTCCCGCTGAAACCAATTTCGAAACCCTCTCCTCGATGCGGCCGGCATTTCAAAAAGACGGGGTTGGTACTGCCGGCAATGCATCAATTATCAGTGATGGTGGTGCAGCCGTGGTGCTGATGAGTGAGGAAAAGGCCGAAGAGCTTGGTTGTCCAGTAATGGCCCGCATCGGTGCCCAGGCTTCCCATGGAATAGATTTAAAATATGTGCTGATGGCACCGATATACGCGATTCCAAAGGTTTTGAAAAAAGAAGGAATATCGATCGAGGATATCGATCTCTTCGAGATAAACGAGGCTTTCAGCGGCACTTCATGCGCAATTAACGAGGTCCTTAAACTTGATCCCGAAAAGGTCAATGTCAATGGCGGCAGTGTGGCCATTGGCCACCCGATCGGAGCCAGTGGTGCACGATTGCTGACCACCTTGCTGTATGAGATGGAGCGCCGTGATCTGAAGCGGGGGCTGGCTTCACTCTGTCTCGGTGGCGGCGAGGCGGTTGCACTGGTAGTAAGCAGATAAGGTTGTCTTCAATAATCGAACCAGGAGAGACATAATGGCTATTAAGACCTTTGGTGTCATTGGGGCGGGGCAGATGGGTGGCGGTATCGCCCAGGTTGCTGCGTCCAGCGGACTTGATGTGATCATAAATGATATCAACGAAGAGTGTACCGCAAATGGGTTGGCAATCATTGAAAAAAACCTGTTCCGCAGCGTTGACAAGGGGAAACTGGAAACCGATCAGGCCAGAGCGACACTCGGCAGACTGCGCACCACCACCGACCTTGGCGATATGGCCGACGCAGATTATGTGGTCGAGGCGGCAGTTGAAATGGAGGATCTCAAGTTCAACATTTTTCGCCAGCTTGATGAAGCCTGTCCCGAACATGTAATACTGGCAACCAACACCTCGTCCATTCCAATCGGTCGTATCGCCGCCCAGACTGGACGTCCTGCGAAAGTGATCGGGATGCATTTCATGAATCCGGTGCCGATCATGAAGCTTGTCGAAGTGATACGGGGATTGGCCACTTCCCAGGAAACCTTCGATCTCACCTGGCAGCTCTGTGAAAAATTCGGCAAGACACCGGCCGAGGCTAACGATTTTCCAGGCTTTATAGCCAACCGAATCCTCATGCCGATGATCAACGAGGCGATTTTCTGCCTCTACCAGG
>JBPCUV010000218.1:0-3314 GCA_051010975.1 Desulfocapsaceae bacterium | reverse complement strand
CTCAGCACATCTTCACGGGTCAGAGGTTCAAAGTAAAGTTTGTCGGAGGTATCGTAGTCGGTTGAAACAGTCTCCGGATTAGAGTTGACCATTATCGATTCGACGCCGATTTCCCTTAGAGCAAAAGAGGCGTGAACACAGCAGTAGTCGAATTCTATTCCCTGGCCGATGCGGTTGGGGCCTCCGCCGAGGATAATGACTTTTTGACGGTCGCTTCGATAAGCCTCGTTCTCCTGCTCATAAGTGGAGTAGCAATACGGGGTGTATGATTCAAATTCGGCTCCGCAGGTATCCACCAGCTTGTAAACCGGCACTACCGCTTTGTCTTTGCGCAGTAACCTTACGTCTTCTTCTGTGGTTCCTGTGAGATAACCGATTTGTTTGTCCGAAAAGCCCTGCTGTTTGCAGTGTTGGAGAAAGTCCGAATCGAGGTCGCTGAATCCTTTCTCACGTATCAGCTGCTCGGTTTCGACAATCTGCTGGAGATTGTGCAGGAACCAGGGATCAATCTTAGTCAGCCCGGCGATTTTCTCTTTGGCAACACCTCTTCTAAAGGCTTCATGGAGATGGGCAAGACGTTTTGAGCTTGGCGTCACCAGGCCACTCTCCAGATCTTCGAGATCGAGGTGATCGAGAAGTTCGCGGCCGTCGCCGCCAAAGCCGAATCGGCCGATTTCCAGTGACCGCATCCCCTTCTGAAATGCTTCCTTAAAGGTCCTACCGATGGCCATCGTTTCACCAACCGATTTCATGGAGGTGGTGAGAAAGTCCTCGGCATCGGGAAACTTTTCAAATGTCCAGCGGGGGATCTTAACCACACAGTAGTCGATGGTAGGTTCAAAGGAAGCGTAGGTTTCCCTGGTTATATCGTTAGGGATTTCGTCCAGCGTGTAGCCGACGGCAAGTTTAGCGGCAATCTTGGCAATTGGGAAGCCGGTTGCTTTTGAAGCCAGAGCTGAACTTCTGGATACCCGGGGATTCATTTCGATGATCATCAGTTCCCCGTCGTCAGGATTGACCGCGAACTGAACGTTGGATCCGCCGGTTTCGACGCCGATCTCTCGAATGATGGCAACGGCAGCGTCGCGCATCTCCTGGTATTCACGATCGGTGAGGGTCTGGGCCGGGGCAACGGTGATCGAGTCGCCGGTGTGAACACCCATGGCGTCGACATTTTCGATCGAGCAGATGATGACCACGTTATCCTTGGAGTCGCGCATCACTTCCAACTCGTACTCCTTCCAGCCCAGCAGACTGCGCTCGAGCATGATTTCGCTGGTCATGGAAAGATCGAGGCCCTGTTTGCAGAAGTCTTCGAGTTCTTGTCGATTGTAGGCCACACCACCACCAGTGCCGCCCAGGGTGAAGCTGGGCCTGACTATAATCGGGAAACCGATTTGGTCTGTGGCCTCGATAGCCTCCGCCAGGGTGTGTACGATGGCCGACTCCGGTACCTTCAGATTTATGGCCCGCATCGCCTCCCTGAATTCATCACGGCCTTCGGCCTTGTGGATGACGTCGATCTTGGCGGCCAGCATTTCCACTCCATATTTCTCCAGTGCCCCGGTTTCGGCCACCTTGATGGCCGTGTTGAGCGCGGTTTGGCCGCCAAGGGTGGGAAGCAGCGCGTCGGGACGTTCCTGCTCGATGACCTTGACCACCATTTCCGGGGTGATCGGCTCTATGTAAGTGGCATCGGCCAGTTCCGGGTCGGTCATGATGGTGGCCGGATTGGAGTTGATCAGCACGACCTCATAGCCTTCTTCTTTGAGGGCTTTGACGGCCTGGGCCCCGGAGTAGTCAAATTCGCAGGCCTGGCTAATGATAATCGGACCCGAGCCAATGATGAGAATCTTATGTATGTCGGTTCTTTTGGGCATGACGGGATAGTTGGTTAAGTGATTGGCTGAACTCTGGTTTGCGCGCCTCTGGCCTGGTTATGACTGTTCTTTGATCAGATCGATGAAACGGTCGAACAGATACTCGGCGTCGTGGGGCCCAGGTGCGTGTTCAGGATGATACTGCACCGAAAAAGCCGGATGGATCCGGTGTCTCATTCCTTCACAACTGTCGTCATTGAGGTTGATATGGGTCAATTCCACTTGGGTTGGATCAAGCGAAGTCATATCGACGCAGAAGCCATGGTTCTGAGAGGTGATCTCCACCTTGCCGGTCTGCAGGTCTTTCACCGGCTGGTTGCCGCCCCGGTGTCCGAATTTCAGTTTGTAGGTAGAACCGCCGTAAGCCAGTCCCAGGATTTGATGGCCAAGACAGATGCCGAAAATCGGCTTTTTGCCAAGTAATTCTCTGACGGTGTCGACCACTCCTTCGACTCCTTCTGGGTCACCAGGGCCGTTGGAGAGAAAAATTCCATCAGGCTTGAGTTCCATAACGGTCTGGGCATCGGTGGTCGCGGGCACGACCTGTACCCGGCAGCCGCGTTTTTCGAAGATCCTGATCTGGTTGAACTTGATACCGAAGTCAAAAGCGACGATTTTCAGCTCGGAACTTACCACTGAAGGTGTGAAGGAGGTGCCGTTTTGTGGCTTGTCGTTGCCCCAGGTATAGGGTTCGCTGCAGCTCACCAGCTTGACCATATCCTGGCCCACCAGTCCGGTCCATTGTCTGGCACGTTCTACGAGAGAATCAGGATCGAGGTCTTCAGTGGATACCACACCTTTCATGGCTCCGGCGGTGCGAATATGTCGCACCAGGGCACGGGTATCGAAGCCTTCAACGCCGAGTACATCAAACTCTTTGAGAAAATCGGCCAGCGGCCGAGTTGATCTGAAATTCGACGGTTGTCCATGATATTCTTTGACCAGAAAAGCTTTTGGGTGGATAGCCAGTGATTCCATATCTTCAGGATTTACCCCGTAATTGCCGATCAGAGGATAGGTCATGGTGACAATCTGGCCGGTATAGGAGGGGTCGGTAAGTATCTCCTGGTAGCCGCTCATAGAGGTGTTGAATACGATCTCACCAACAGCTTCCCCGCGGCCGGTGAACGAGTGTCCCTCGAAGATGGTGCCGTCTTCAAGAGCGATTAAAGCTTTCATATAAGTACCTTTTTTCTCATGAATAACCGACAGGCTGCAAGAGCCTCAAGCGTCTGTGGAGAATCTCTGGACCTGTCCGGGGGTGAGGAAGTTAATCCGGTATATCGCCGACACAAAATATTAATAATTAACTCGGAAACGCTTACAACGTCAACCGAATTCGGGACTGGGTAAATCAGGCCGGCAACACTGAATGTTATAACTCTAATCCCGGCTCAGTCTTTCAGTCCGACTTTGCTGCAGCTGCCTGCGGAC
>JBPCUV010000217.1:0-6260 GCA_051010975.1 Desulfocapsaceae bacterium | reverse complement strand
GGGCCATACTGAACAGGTTGTAATACATAACCCCAAGTTCATCGGCAGTCATGGCCGCATCTGTCTTGATCCGCCACTGACGTGTTATGTTCAGCCCTTCGATAATCCCCGCAACGGTGTGGGTGTTACCGATATCAATAACAAACAGCATGGTTTCTCCAAAAATTGAAACAGCGATGGTTGCGTCGGAACGAAATAGTACCATATTTCATCTTGTCCGTGATGAGTAAAAATGTAAAGTTTATGAAGAGGCGCAAGGGTAGAATTTATCCTCGATAGAAAATTCTCTCAAGATGAGGTGATCTATGGTACATGACATGCAGCCCATTGTCGTCACTACGAGCATAGACAAAGAAGATGTTGCCCAGAAACTGGCAGAACTTGTAATTAAAGAGAGGTTGGCGGCCTGCGTTCAGATTCTTCCACCAGTGACGAGTCTTTATTGGTGGCAGGGAGAGATTGCCAGTGATAAAGAATTTCTTCTTAACATGAAAAGTGACCGAATCCTATTCGATCGCCTGGTCAATGTCATTCGCTCCGTGCACAGCTATGAAGTACCGGAAATTATTGCCACTGGCATTGTCGAAATGGACCAGGAGTACGCCAACTGGATGAAGGAAGAGCTGGGATATGACTGATCCACAAAAAAGAGGCTACCGCCGCAGAAAACTTGGCGACTATGTCTGCAGCTGTTGTCGAAACAAGAAACCATTCTGTTGGAACTGTCCGTGTGGATTTCAAATATGTCCGGAGTGTTTCGAAGAAAATAAATGGGGAATCAGTAATGGCCCAACCTGGATCTGTCCTGACTGTGAGAGAGTTATGAGAATCTGACGAAGCGACTGAATAAAGTTTTTGCCAAGCAGCTCTATTGCGCAAAGAGAGCAAATAAAATAATATGCCGCCAATCCATTCAGACTAATACTACTGACATAGGCAACCATGCTCAAATCAGCAGAAATATATGATGAAAGCAAGATAAAAACCCTGAGTTCGCTCGAACACATCAGGAAGCGGCCAGGTATGTACATCGGCCGCCTCGGTGACGGTTCACACCCGGATGACGGCATCTATATCCTGCTTAAAGAAGTCATCGATAATGCCGTTGATGAATTTATTATGGGTGCGGGTAAGCGCATCAATATAGAGGTGGAGGAAAACGGTCTTACCAGGGTGAGAGATTTCGGAAGGGGTATTCCGCTGGGTAAGCTCATTGAATGCGTTTCCATAATTAATACTGGGGCAAAGTACAATACCGACGTCTTCCAGTTTTCAGTTGGGCTGAACGGAGTCGGTACCAAAGCGGTAAACGCTCTTTCTGATTATTTCAAGGTGACCGCCTTCAGGGAAGGAAAGTATGCCTCAGCAGAATTTAAACAGGGCGTTCTGGAGGGCAAAAAGAAAGGCAAGATAGACGAAAAAGACGGCACTTTGATTGAATTTTTACCCGATCATGAGCTTTTCGGGGAGTATCGTTTCGACGAATCTTTCCTGGAAAAGAGACTCTGGCGCTATGTTTATCTTAATGCAGGCCTGAAACTTTATTACAACAAGACATTGTTTCATTCCACCAATGGTCTGTTCGATCTGCTCAACAACGAACTTGACGGCGACAACATTTACGAGCCAATTTATTTTAAAAGCCCAACCCTTGAATTTGCCTTTTCCCACACCGATTCCTATGGCGACTCATACTACAGTTTCGTCAACGGCACCTACACCAGCGAAGGAGGTACTCATCTCTCAGCGTTCAGAGAAGGAATCCTTAAAGGGATCAATGAATTCTCACCCAAAAAATTTATTAACAAAGATGTTCGGGACGGTATTGTCGGTACGCTAGCGGTAAAAATCAAAGAGCCGGTATTCGAATCCCAGACCAAGAACAAGCTGGGCAATACCGAAGTTCGCTCGTGGATTGTCAATCAGGTGAAGGACGCAGTTTCAAGCGAGCTCTATAAGAACAGCGATCGGGCCGAAACCCTTATTTCCAAGATTCTCAGAAACGAAAAAGTCAGAAAGGAATTGCAATCGGTTCGTAAAGAGGCACGTGCCAAGGCCAAAAAAGTAGCGATCAGGATTCCCCAGCTAAAGGATTGCAAATACCATCCATCCCGGGGAAAACCGTCAAAAGCCGGTCGAGAAAATATGATTTTCATTACCGAGGGACAATCTGCTGCCGGTTCCATCGTTTCTTCCCGTGATCCCATGACTCAAGCGGTTTTTTCGTTGAAGGGAAAACCGATGAATGTACTCGGCCAAAAACTCAACCTGCTCTACAAGAACGATGAGATGTATGCACTGATGCAGGCCTTGAATATAGAAGAATCAATCTCCGATCTTCGTTACGACAAGGTGATTATCGCTACCGATGCTGACGTGGACGGACTCCACATCAGAAATTTGTTGTTGACTTTCTTCCTTCACTATTTCGAGCCGCTGGTCAAACTAGGCCATATCTATATCCTCGAGACACCGATATTCAGAGTTCGCAACAAAAAAGAGACCATCTACTGCTACTCAGACAGGCAAAAAGAATCGGCAACCAGAAAACTCCAGGGCAGAGGCAAACAGAAACTGCGGGTTGAGACAACCAGATTCAAGGGACTCGGTGAAATCAGCCCCAAGGAGTTCAAACAGTTTATTACCGGTGATATTCGTTTAAGAAATGTGACCATCGACAGTGTTAGCCAGGTATCGAAAGTGCTGTCGTTTTACATGGGCAAAAACACACCGGAACGTAAACAGTACATCATGGAACATTTAATTTAGCGGTTTCGGCAAGGAAGCAAGACTTTTCATGAGTGAGCATACCGGCAGACTACACAAGCTTTTTGACAGCAATTTTCTTGAGTATACCTCTTATGTCATAAAAGAGAGGGCAATACCCGCCATCGAAGACGGTTTGAAGCCGGTACAGCGTCGTCTTTTGCAGACGCTTCACAACATGGACGATGGTCGTTACCACAAGGTTGCCAACGTCGTGGGTGAAACCATGAAACTGCATCCCCACGGGGATGCTTCCATTTTCGCCGCCCTGGTCAACTTGGCCAACAAAGGCTTTTTAATCGACAGACAGGGGAACTTCGGAAATATCTATACCGGTGATCAGGCTTCAGCAGCCCGCTATATTGAGTGCCGCCTCTCACCCCTGGCCCTGGAGGTCTTATTTAACAAAGACCTGACCGAGTATGTCGAATCCTATGACGGCAGAACGACAGAACCTATCGCTCTCCCAGCCAAAATACCGCTGCTGCTGCTGCAGGGAGCCGACGGCATTGCCGTTGGTATGGCTACACGAATCCTGCCTCACAATTTTAAGGAACTGCTGCAGGCCCAGATTTCCGTTTTAACGGAGCAGGATTTCGAGATCTTTCCGGATTTTCCTCAAAAGGGGCTCATCGACATTACCGACTATGATCAGGGTAATGGAAAGGTCCGCTGCCGAGCCAGGATTAACGAAAAAAACGAGAAGACGATTACCATAACCGAAATTCCTTACGGCACAACCACAGCCTCGCTTATCGACTCGATAGAAAAGGCTGCCAAGAGTGGTAAAATAAAGATTCTGTCGATCAGTGATTACACCGCAGAGGACGTAGAGATCGAGATCAAGTTACCTCGCAACATCTATGCCAAGGATACGATCAAGGCACTTTACGCATTTACCGATTGTGAGGTGTCACTCAATACCAACCTGACTCTGATCCGTGGAGACTTTCCTGAAACGAGTACGGTCGATGAGGTAATTAGATTCAATACCGAAAAATTGGTTGACGATCTTACCAGAGAACTGGAAATAGAGCTTTCGAGACTTTCCCAAAAACTGCATGCCCGATTGTTAGATCAAATCTTTATCGAAGAACGCCTCTACAAAGAGATCGAAGAGGTGACTACTTACGAGAGGGTGGTCAACACCGTTGACGAGTCTTTAATACCTTATCTTAAGAAATTGGAACAGCCGGTTACCCGGGAAGATATAGAACGATTGCTTGAGATCAGAATTAAGCGCATTTCGCGCTATGATATTGAACGGCAGGCTAAAGAAATTCGGGCAATACGAAAAGATATCAAAGAAATTCAGACCAGTCTCCAGGATGTGGTTGGCTATACTATTAATTACTTGGAGACACTTCTTGAATCTTACGGTGACGACTTTCCACGGCTCTCCGAAATCACCCAGTTTTCGGAGGTGAAAGCACGAAAAGTAGCACTTTCTAATTTGACCGTGGGGTACAACCGCGAAACCGGCTTTCTTGGGCATACGATCAAGGCCGAAAACGAGCAGAGCGATATTGCCTTTTCATGCTCTGAATATGACCGTCTGCTGCTGATCTTCAGTTCCGGGATGTATAAAGTAGTGCCGGTCCCCGAAAAATTGTTTGTCGGAGAGGAACTCGAATATGCAGCAGTCTTCGAGAAGAACCTGGTTTTTAACATTGTCTATCGGGATGGTGTGGAAAACCTGGCTTACGTAAAACGGTTTAAATCGCCAAAGTTTATTCTCGAAAAGGATTATTATCTGTTTCCCCCACATAAACGTTCTCGAATCCTGCTCCTGCTGCTGGGAGAAGGCAAACACGCCAGAGTTAGCCTGGTGCCATCAAGACGGGCCAGATCAAATATCGTTGAAATCGATTTCGATCAATTTCTATTGAAAGGGGCTTCAGCAAAAGGGAAACGGGTTTCCCCCCGGGTGGCGCGGCGAGTTGTGGAATCAACCGAGCGTGTAATCAAGGAACGGGCGGCTTCGAATCTGCCTGGCCTCGAGCCACAGGAAGAGATTGTTAACGAAAAAGAGGAACAGTTGGACAACGGATCAATCTCAGACACCGCTGAAGCAGAAATCAAAAGTTAACCGCTAGCCTGCGGGATCATACCTTTGAGTGAGTGCTGTCCAGCATGAATAATCTTCACATTGACGAAAGTGCCTGGCTTTATCTGGTGTGGTGCCTGTTCAACGTGAACTATGTGATTGGTGATGGTCCTGCCCATCATTTTTCCTTTAGAGTTGTTCTCCACCAGAATTGATTTAAGTGACCCGACATACTCCCTGTTGCGCTCGAGACTGATTTCATCCTGTCTCCTCTGGAATACCTGAAGCCGGCGACCTTTTTCAGCTTCTGACAGTTTTCCTTTAAGATCAGCAGCTCTGGTTTCTGGTCGGTCTGAGTATTTGAAAGAGAACGAACCGTGATACCTGACTTTTTCGAGCAGTTTCATCGTCTGCTGAAAATCTTCTTCGGTCTCGCCGGGGAATCCAACAATGATATCGGTGGTTATAGCAATATCCGGTCGAATCTCCTGGAGCTTATCGACTCTTTTGAGATAGTCGGAGATGCGATACTTTCTATTCATGCGTTTCAGCACGTGATCTGATCCCGATTGCACCGGCAGATGTATTTGAGGGCACAGATTATCAAGCCCAACGAAGCACTCAATCAACCGGTCCGACAGATCTTTAGGGTGAGACGTCGTGAAGCGGAGACGCTGTAAACCGCTGAGCGATGAAACCTCGGTCAAAAGATCGGGGAAAGAGTAGGGGAGGGCGCCATCGGTTACCCGATTGGTGGACCCATAAGAATTAACATTTTGCCCCAAAAGGGTGATTTCCACCACTCCCGATTGTATCAAGGTCTTAATCTCATCTACAATATCGGTGGCCTTCCTCGAAACTTCTCTTCCGCGGGTGTAGGGAACCACGCAATAGGTGCAAAAGTTGTTGCAGCCCTGCATAATGGTGACAAAACGGGAGAATTGAAATTGCTCAGATTCAGGAAATGGTGTAACTGTGGAAGGGGTGCCTGACACGATAGGGACGTATTTGGGAATTTCATATGAGTCCGATAGGTTGACGGCTGTTTTTTCGCGAGCCGACATTTCTAACAATTCCGAAATATTATATATATGTTGCGTGCCAATAACGAGATCGACATGCTCCATGCGGTCGATGATTTTCTGACCTTCCTGCTGCGCCACACAGCCAGCCACGCAAATCTTTAAATCGGGATTTTCCGCTTTGTGTTTTCTAAGTGATCCAAGCATGCTGAAAACTTTCTGTTCAGCTTTACCCCTTACAGAACAGGTATTGAGAAGGATGAGAGATGCCGTCTCAAGGGTCGAGGTTTCAATATACCCGGCCTCTGACAACTTCTGTGCCATAATCTCGCTGTCACGGATGTTCATTTGACAGCCGAATGTTTTGATATAAAACGATTTATTATTCATACAATAAAGATCGAGTTGATAAGGAAACTATAAGC
>JBPCUV010000216.1:0-3060 GCA_051010975.1 Desulfocapsaceae bacterium | reverse complement strand
TACTGATTCGCTGATCTTTCTGCAAGGCGGTCGCCGCCAGATATGCTTTTCGAGCCAGGTCAATGCGGTCAAATGGTGAAAATGAGCGCTTCCTCAATAGAAAAGCCAGCAGGTGGTCATGGTTTATTGTGGTTGCTGCATAGATCCTCTCCATATAAATCCGCATCATCCGTCGGGAAGAACCCTTGAGATAGGCCGCTAGCTCCGGCTCACCATCAAAACCTACTTTCACCGAAGTGTCATAGAGAGAAGTGACAGCCTTGTGATCCAGATAATCTGCCGTATCAAGGGGCTTACCAAATCGTATGTCGATGTCGACACCCTCGAGAAACATCGTCCCTTCAGCCATCAACTCTTCGAGCATTCGATCAGATGGTTCCTTCACAAATCGATTGGCAAGCTCAGACAAGAAGTTGTCATGGGCCCGTATCGGGTAGTAGGTAAGATTTACCGGAACAAGTTTAACGCTTTGAGAATCGATCTCATCGGTTGAGCTGCAGCCCAGCTGGCGACAGAGCCAGTGGTCCTCTTCATCCTGTTTGACCAAATGGCTTAAGAGAATTCTTCTAATCATCTCGGCACGAAGGCCAAGCATTGCAGCGCCGGTGTGCGGTGAGCGGGCTTCATCGCCATCGCCGATGATGAATTCCTTGCCCTGGATTAATTTCTTGTTTTTGACCATTCTCCCCTCAGGAAAAATGATCCAGTTGGCCTCCGAGGTGATCAAGGTCTTGATGATCAGCTCGTCGCGCTGTGGATCTCGCGTGGACACGACGCCTACCCGGTCAAAATATGTTTTTAGCGTCCCCTGGAAAAGTGCATCATTGGCCAGAGACCAGATCGGTTTGTGGGTCAGGTGGTAAAGATAATAGGGAAGCAGCAGCGTTTCCAGCCGGGTAAAGTGATTGATCACGAAGATCACCGGCCCGGCCGGGAGGTAAAACTCGTTGTGAAACCTGCTCGAAGCTTTAAGAATCCTGGCCAGAGTCTTGATGGCCAGGTCAGTCGTTAAATAGGCAGCTCGGTTCATGGCCCCCCTGATCTCCAGTTATCCCTTCAATATAATAAAGATAATCACTAAAGATAACAAGCGTACCTTGTTAATGAAGGCCAAAGTCAGACAAAAACCCCCCTACCTTCTCTTAAGGAAAGCAGGGGACTCAAGACTGCTATTAGCGGCTAGGGGCAAAAATCAGCTGGTTTGCATGTCGGCAATGAAGGCATTGGAGGATTCTATCGCCTCGTTCATGCGATCGATGAGTTTGTCGATTTCGAGCTCCAGGCCGGCAAACTCGTCCTGGAGCGAACCGATGGCCTGGGCGTTGAGGTTATGTTTAAGGAAAAGCACGTTATCTCTAAATATCCGCAGTACCGGCTCCATGCTCTTCTCGGCATCCTGCATGTGACCAAGCATGTCCTCATATCGAGCTCTGGTATCATTCAATTGTTTTTTGCTGGAGCGCGCCAACTCTTTGTTTTCGTAGAGCTTGATCTCGTCCTTCCACTCGTCGAAAAGTGCATCTGACACCGATTCTACGCTGTCGATCCTGTCGGACACCTTCTCGGCTATGGCAACGCAGTCCTCGTACTCATTATTGAGACGATCATAAGCCTTTTTCAAGTCGGTCTCTTCGAGCGACACCACCGAGTCGAACTGCTCAAGAGCCGATTTAAATTGCTCCTGGGCATCCTGCTGAACATCTCTGGCACTTTCAACCCGATCAACCATGATGTCACGCTTGTGAATACCGACTTTTTCCATGGCACCGTAGTAAGGATTGCCGCATCCTGTGACCAGGAGCAGCACTGCAGCGAAAAGTGCTCCATATAGGTTAACTGGGGTGTGTTGGGTCATAGCTCTACTCCCCTATTAAGGGTTGTTTATAAATGATGGTGATTGCTTGAGGTTTTTTTCGATCACCAGAACCCTAAAACAAGGTAGCAGATCGTGCAAGGTCCCGCCCTATTTTTAGCTCAGCTGATTTAGTGGCTTTTCACCCTTGTTTGTAGTCCACCTCTTGTCATTGAATGAAATGCAGGATAATTTGTGAAAGCAGCATCAGGACCTTTCTCCAAAGCCTTTATGATCTAGACTATGAATCGATGAAAAGAGGAGATCTCTCACCCAAAACCGGAGCTGCTGCAGGTTATCTGCTCTGCTTCCTGCTGATACCGATTTATGTCAACATGTTTCCGATCTGGAAACATCTCTCCAGCCAGTTCGGAGAAGACATTTTCATCTATCTGCCCCTGCTCTTTCTTGTCCTTTTTATAGGCTGCACCCTCGGTGTCTGGGTCAAGGCAGGAATAAAAACTGCTCCGATCAACAAAGTGAGCCTGTCATTGGGGATTCTGTTCTGCTGTTTGGGCCTATTGACCACCGACCCCGAGTTCCCGGTCAAGCGTGTCCATGTTGTTGAATACGCCTTTCTCTGCCTTGTGGCCCGCTATGCAATGTCACATTTTCTTCAAGGATTGCCTCTGTTCTTCTTCTCCGCTTTTTTCTGCGTGCTCCTGGGCGTTCACGACGAGTTCCTGCAGGGGCTTCATCCGGCCCGCACCTACGGGCTTCGCGACATGGGAGTGAACCTGCTCGGCAGCTTCGGCGGAGGACTTATCTGGCACAGTCTCCATCTTTTCTCGAAACGGCAAAGCTCTGCAATTCGTATTACAGATATCTGCTTTGTCTGCTGGCTCGCAGTCTCCGTTCTGATGCTCGTTTGGCCCGCTCAATATTATCGAGGGTTGGTGCTTGAAATGTGGATTAGCCTGCCGCTATTGGTAACCGGTGTTTATTATTATTTCTACCGAAACAAGTTCACTACAGAGCTCTCTCACGGGATCACTTCCCTGGCTCTCACCGCCGTTGTCCTTGGGATCTATCCGCTGGCGACAAGGATGCCGGGGATCGTCTTTTATTAACTAAGCGATGGGACAACACCATTGAGTAATCTATGACTGCAATAAAGAAGATAAAGCGCGGGCATGAGTTGTGGATAGTCGCTGTGGTCATTCCCCTCAGTATTCTTCTCTGGCTTCATGGATTGCTGACCTCACAGA
>JBPCUV010000215.1:0-8422 GCA_051010975.1 Desulfocapsaceae bacterium | reverse complement strand
CGCTGTTCATGGTAGAAAATATGGACTACCACATCATCGAAATCGAGCAGTACCCATTTGCCTTCTGCGAGTCCTTCGGCTCGGCTGGAACTGATTCTTTTGGAACGCAATTCATTTTCCATGCTTTCGGCCAGCGCCTGTACATGGCGAGTGGACCTGCCGCTGAGGATGACGAAGTAGTCGGTGAAAGAAGACATTTTCCGGACATCGAGGACTACAATATCCTCACCCTTGCCGTCAGATGCTATCTTGGTGCAGATATCGGCTATTTGTCCGCCTTCAAGGGCCCGGTATTCTTTTTTGAGTGGTTTCATACTACCTATTTGGGGTCAATAGTCTCGCCCTGTCAACTCTTTTTTCTGCTTTTTCTTGGCTTTCTCGGCGGGAATTCGAAACTGATTTTCCCCTTGTCGTTCAGCAGAAGATAGGCATCGAAAGGTTTTCTTTTCTTGGAAATAAAGCCCTTTATCAGCGGGCTTTTGCCATCGCTCAAAAGCTTTTTGATGTCCTTATCTGTGAGTGTTTTTGATAAGATGATCTTGCTTATGCGCAGGCCGTTTTTATCGTCGCCGTTCATGGCCGATTCGGACATAAAACCGGTGGGTGTTTCATAGACTGAGGTTCCGTCGACCGGCGAAACTCCGAGCGAACCGTTCTTTTTTACCAGGTCAATATCGAGATCCTCATTGGCATCGAGAAAGAGAAAATCGATTTTATTGTTGGTGATCTTTAGCGAGGCCGCAAAAGGTTTGCCTTTTTTGGAGCGGAAGTCGGCAAAGGGCCCGATGGTCTCGCCTTTAATGAGTTGAATCACTTCGGACTCTTTCATGACCCTGCCGCCGAGAATCTTGCGAATCGTCACAGCCTGATCCTGACTGACGTAGGCAGTGGGGGTTTCCTGGAACACGACCCCGTTAATCGGGCTGAAACCTGCTTCGCTGGTTTGCTTTGATTCGTCGTAGGTTTTGATCCGTTCGATAATGTTATCGGTCAAACCGCGGATCTCGTCCATGAACTTCGAACGGGTCAATGTCCCCTTGAGAATCTGATTGAGTTTGTACTCCCACTCCCCGGTCATTTCAGGAGAAGCCAGGACATCAATCCGCATGGCCTCGAGAAGTGCGATCAACTCAATGGCCTTGCCGGTGGGGGCAAGCTCTTTCCCCTCCCTGACCAAATACTTGTCCTTGATCAGCTTTTCGATGATTGAAGCCCTTGTAGCCGGTGTTCCCAAACCGCGTTCCTTCATAGCCTCTGCGAGTTCGTCGTCATCGAGCAGTTTGCCTGAGTTTTCCATGGCCGAAAGCAGTGTCGCTTCGCTGAACCGGGCCGGCGGCCTGGTCTCCATTTCCTTGAGCTCGACAGAACTGCACACCACTTCACTGCCCGCAGGAACCGGTTCTATGATGCCTTCTCCCTGCTCCTGTTTGCCGGACAGATAGACAGCTTTCCAGCCGGGGTTGACAAGGATCTTCCCTTCGGTGAGAAAAGATTCTTCCTCGACTATTGAGATTCTTCGGGTCTTGAGATATTCGGCGGCGGGAAAAAACACGGCAAGAAAACGCTGTACCACCATTGTATAAATCTTTAACTCTGCTTCTGACAGGGAGGCAGGAAGATTATTGGTGGGAATTATGGCGTGGTGATCCGATACTTTGGCATCGTTAAAGATTCGCGGATTTGGTTTTATATATTTTTTCTCCAGAATGGTCTCTGCACAGCTCTTGTAGCGCCAACCCTGCTGCCTGGCCACCACCGCTGCCGAAATTTTCAAGTAATCTTTGGGCAGGTAGCGGCTATCGGTACGGGGATAGGTGAGCACTTTATGACGCTCATAGAGGGCTTGGGCGATGGAAAGAGTGTTCTGGGCCGAAAATCCAAATCGACCGTTGGCTTCGCGCTGCAGCGAGGTCAGGTCATAGAGCTGGGGCGGAGCCTGCTTGGTTTTCTTGCTGGTATCGCTGACCTGGGCTGGCTTGGTTCGGCATTTATCAACGATTTCCTCTGCTGCTGAGCGATTCCAGATGCGATCCTGCCGTTTGTCCGAATCGGCCGGGTCTTTTTTGAACGTGGAATCGATCCATTTACCAGTGTAGTGGCTGCCATTGAACCCGAATACTGCTTCAAGGTTGAAGTAGGTTTTCGGGACGAAATCCAGCCTTTGCTGTTCACGTTTGACCAGCATCGATAACGTTGGGGTCTGCACCCGTCCGCAAGGGGTCTTGAAAAATCCGCCGAATCTCGATTTGTAGGCGGTCAGGGCCCGGGTAGCGTTGATACCTATAAGCCAGTCGGATTCCGAACGGCACAAGGCGGTGTCCTCGAGAGGAATCATCTCGTCATTGTTTCGCAGGGCCGAAAAGCCGTTTTGAATTGCTTCATCGGTCATCGACTGCAGCCACAAACGTTTTACCTCTTTGCGGGCCACTGATTTATTCCAGACGCAGCTCATTATATACTTAAAGATCAGCTCACCCTCTCGGCCTGCGTCGCAGGCATTGATGATCTTCGCCACGTCTTTTCGCCGGATCAGTTTCTGAAGAGCATTGAATTGACTCCTGGTTCCATCAAGCACTTTGAGCGGAAATGCCTCTGGCAGGATGGGCAGGTCGGTCATGTTCCATTTCTGATAGCGGCTGTCGATCTCTTCAGGATAGCAGATCGACACCAGATGACCTACCGCATAGGAAACCAGATAGGAGGCGCTCTCGTAGTGCGTCCTGGTTCTTTTGAAAGAGCCAGGCAAAACTTTTGCGAGATCCGCCGCTACACTTGGTTTCTCGGCTATTATCAGTGTTTTTTCAGTCATCTGTGTTGGTGAAATCCTGCCGCCATCCTGGGGTCAAATAGTTTATTTCTGAGGAGCATGAGAACCGGAGGGTGAATTGATACAGTGGTATCGAAAATCCCCGAAAAGCTCTGCTCGATTTGTCAGACGTTGTATTAATCTGTTTTTGATTTGTCAAATTAAATTTCCGGCGAAGGGGCGGCTGAAGTGAGGGGAGAAGTAGGCGTCAATCGTTGTTCGAATATGGCCCAAAGGTATGTTTCGTCAGCTTTATAGTCCTGGTTCCCCGGGTCGGTATAGAGAGGTTTTATTTATTTTCCGGAAGCGGTCGGGTTGGCCCGCTCTGTTCAGCTCGTTGTTATTCTTCGAGCCTGCAGGAGGTTCGAACCTTGACTATTAACATAAAGTGTGTTTATTTATATGAGTTTCAGCTGGGGGAATGCGGGCATAGCTCAGTTGGTAGAGCGCGAGCTTCCCAAGCTTGAGGTCGCGAGTTCGAGCCTCGTTGCCCGCTCCACGATGGTGTCTCAGTGAATCTGAGACCCTGAACTTTTGGTCATACCTGTCCGGAAGCGTCCTATAAGGGCTGACAGGACGGGAAGATGAAAGTGGGCTTTGCCCGCTTTTTTTTATGGTTGAATAAGGCTGTTTTGGCGGTTGTCCGACAAGCAGCAGAACATATGAGTGATAAGGTTATAGAAAGGGTACGTGAGTTTGTCGATTCCCTGCTTCCGGCAATGGGACTGGAACTGTTTGATGTCCAGTTTCGCCGGGAAGGGCACGGCTGGGTTCTGCGTCTGATGGTTGATAAAACAGAGGGCGTCACGCTTGACGACTGTTCCCGGGTGAGTAGAGAGACCAGTGATTTCCTGGATGTTGAGGATATTATCGAATATCCATACCACCTGGAGGTCTCCTCGCCGGGGCTCGAACGCCCATTGCGTACGCTGGAGGAATGCCGGCGCCACCTTGGCAAGAAAGCCCGCCTCAAGCTTAAGGAGGAGGTCGACTCCCAGCGGGTGATCATCGGAGAACTGCAGGCCGTTGACAAAGATGAAATATCGGTACTCAGTGAAGAAGGCGATACCCACAGGCTCAACTGGGAAAACGTTCAGAAAGCCCGGCTGACGCTTTGATGACGACCGACTGACGAGAACATTGAGTAGTGCCTGATTGGCAGGCAGTTATTGCGAGGAAAGATACATGTTATCTGATTTAAAACGGATTATTGACCAGATCAGCAGAGATCGCGGATTCGATAAAAAGCTTCTAGTCGAGGCAATAGAAGAAGCGGTTGCCTCCGCTGCACGCAAGAAGTACGGCAGCAGACGCGATATCGAGGTGCACTACAACGAGGAATATGGAGAGGTTGAAGTATTTCAGTTCCGTAACGTGGTAGAGCAGGCGGAGGATGATCAGACTGAGATATCATTCGAACAGGCCCAAAAGCTTGATCCCGAAGTGCAACTCGGCGATGAGCTGGGTGAGAAGATGGAGAATATCACAGACCTTGGCAGAATCGCTGCCCAGTCGGCCAAACAGGTGATTATTCATCGGATGAAAGATGCTGAGCGTGAAGTAATCTACGATATGTTCAAGGATCGTGAAGGAGAAGTTGTAAGCGGTATCGTACAGCGGTTTGAACGAGGCAACATGATCGTCAATCTGGGGCGGACCGATGCCATACTTCCCAAAGAACATCAGATTCCCAAGCGTTCCTTTAAACAAGGTGATCGCATCAGGGCGTATCTCTCTGAAGTAAGGCAGAATGCGCGGGATTCTCAGCTAATCCTGTCCCGGACGGCTGATGAATTTCTGGCGAAGTTGTTCAACATGGAGGTACCGGAGATTGCCGAGGGTATCGTCAGGATCATGGGGGTCAGCCGCGAACCCGGATTTCGGGCCAAAATTGCGGTGTCGTCTACCGAGTCGGATGTCGATCCGGTGGGTGCCTGTGTTGGTATGAAAGGGTCGCGGGTACAGAATGTGGTTCAGGAACTGCAGGGTGAACGTATTGATATTGTAACCTGGAGCCCGGATCCGGCCAAGTATGTATACAACGCTCTGGCGCCTGCGCACGTAAGCATGGTCATGGTCGACGAAGATGCCAATTCTCTGTTGGTGGTGGTTCCCAATGATCAGCTGTCACTGGCCATTGGCCGCCAAGGCCAGAACGTCCGGCTGGCTTCTAAATTGATGGGTTGGCGAATAGACGTGAAAAGTGAACAACGTTGGGCCAACCTGGAAGACGAAGGGTATCAATCACTACTGAAGATACCTGGAATCGATGAAGGGCTGGCTGATCAATTGTTCGGCAAAGAAATTAAATCCGCGGCCGATCTCGCTGTCGCCGATATCGAGGAACTGATCATCATCAGGGCGATCGACGATGACTTCGGGCAGCAGCTTATTGAAGCAGCCATTAAAGTTGCCGAAGAATTGGGGCTCCCGCTGGAGAAGAAAGAACCAAAAGTCCAGGAGACAGCACCCGAGGACAGCGATGCTGAGGAGTCGGTGGGTGAAGAGGCTCAAGCTGCCGAGCCTTCCGCCCAGGAAGTGGAAGCAGATACCGACGACAAAGACGACGATGGCAGTGCTGAGAAGGAAGCAGCCGAGCTTGAGCCCGAAGTATCAGATGAAGAACCGGAGCCAAGCGAGGACAAGCAGTAACTGGTGCGATGACCAGGGAACCGATCAGAACCTGCATCAGCTGCAATCATAAAGGGATTAAATCCGAGCTGATCAGAAATGTCTGGCGCAACGGTTCAGTGCTGCCCGATCCCAACCAGAAGCTTCCGGGACGGGGGGGATATCATTGTGATAAGAAAGAGTGTAAGGAACGGTTTAAGGCTAACGGGAAACGATTGAAACGGGTGTTTCGTCTAACCTGACAGGTAGTGAGAACTAGAGACAGGGATCTTCGGATCTGGTCGATGATTTTTTTGTTTTTCAGGAGCAGGGTATGAGCAGAGTGAGGGTTTACGAACTGGCAAAAGAAGCTGGCATGGGGAGCAAGGAACTTGCCGACAAGTTGATTGCCGCCGGTTACGAAATCAAAGGCCACAGTTCGACGGTAGACGAAGATACGGCCGACAAGATCCGCAAGACGATGTTCAAAACGGCCAAAGCCAAAGCCGAACCCAAACCCGAGCCCGAGACCGAGAAGGTCGAAGAGCGAATAGAGGGTGAGGGTGAACAGAAATCGACCGTGATCCGCCGCCGAACCACGATAATAAGAAGACGTGCCAAAGCGGAACCCGAGGCACCTGAGGAAGCTGCGGAGGAAACGGCTGCAGTCGAAACCGATGAAGAGGTAGAGAGTCTTGCTGCTTCTGAACCGGTGGATGTGGCAGAGACCGCAGAAATCGATGCCAGCCAAGAGGCTGCTGCAGAGCCTGAAGAAGAATCCGAACCGGCAGAAGAAACGGAAGAATCGGCCGAGGCAATAGATGAAGCCGAGATCGAGGAAGAGGGAACCGAACCAGAGGAAACGGTCGCAGCCGATGAGCCAGTGGAAGAAGCGGCAGTGGCTGATAAGGAAGAACCCGAGAAGATCAAAAAGCCGAAGAAGGTCGAGCGCAAGAAAATTGCCAGAGTGGTCGGTACCATCGAGCTTCCCACTCCCCAGGAGAAGGACAAGACTGATAAGCAACGGCCCAAAAGGGGCGTCAAACGAGGCCCTTCAAGGCCTGGAAGAGTCAACGCTGGAGCGGTTGCGCAACCTGGGCCGGTACCTGATTCCAGTGATCGGACCAGGAAGAAAGGTAAGCGTTCGGCTGGCGAAGGTGATGGGAACGGTGATCGTCGGAGCAAAGGGTTCAAGAAAGGAAAGAAAAACGTCAAGTTCACCCATTTTGATGCTGACTATCAGCGTGGCGGCAGACGCGGTAAACGCGGCAAAATCAGGTCTGAAAAGAAATCCGCACCGTCAACTATCGAAATGAAAGCCAGCAAGAAGAAGATCACTATCTACGAGTCCATATCCGTCGGCGATCTGGCCGCCAAGATGAAAATCAAAGCCAGCGAGGTCATAGCCAAACTCATGGGCCTCGGTGTCATGGCCACGATGAATCAGGCGGTGGATGTCGATACGGCTACGCTGATTGCCACCGATTTCGGTTATGAGATCGAACAGGGAATTACCGAAGAGATCGGTGTTCAGATCCTGGACGCTCAAGAAGAAGGTGGTGAGGAACAGACCCGTTCGCCGGTGGTCACAGTCATGGGGCATGTCGATCACGGTAAGACATCGATTCTCGATGCCATCCGGAAGACCGATGTGGCTGAGGGTGAAGCAGGTGGTATAACCCAGCATATCGGTGCCTATCATGTGCGTTCCAAGGCTGGCGACGTGACCTTTGTGGACACTCCCGGCCATGCTGCTTTTACCGAGATGCGGTCTCGTGGCGCCCAGATCACCGACCTGGTCATTCTCGTGGTTGCCGCCGATGACGGCGTCATGGATCAGACCCGGGAGGCGATCAACCATGCCCAGGCCGCCGAGGTACCGATACTGGTGGCGGTAAATAAGATAGACAAAGACAACTCCGATCCCGACCGGGTCAAACGTGAGCTTGCCGAACTTGAGCTGATTCCCGAAGATTGGGGCGGGCAGACCATTTACTGCGAAACCTCCGCCAAACAGAATAAAGGTATCGACGAACTGCTGGAAAATATTCAGCTCATGTCCGAGATCCTCGAACTCAAAGCAGACCCCACCAGAAAAGCCAAAGGTCGAGTGCTTGAAGCCAGGCTGGATAAGGGGCGCGGAGCCGTAGCCACGGTCCTGATCCAGGAAGGAACGCTTAGCGCCGGCGATAGCTTCGTGGTCGGGCAATACAGCGGTAAGGTCCGGGCCATGCTTGACGACAAGGGCCGCCCGATAAAGGTTGCCGGGCCATCAGAGCCGGTTGAAGTTCAAGGGCTCTCGGGTGTGCCCCAGGCCGGTGATGAATTCATTGTCGTAACCGATGATAAAATGGCCAAGAACGTCAGCCAGGCACGCTCCATGCGGGTACGTGAGTCTGAACTGGCGGCCGGCAGCAAGATTTCTCTGGATAAACTGTTCGAGCAGATGAGTGAAGGAGATGTTCAGGAACTGCGGGTAATCATCCGTGCTGACGTTCAGGGAACCCTTGAGGCTTTTGCCAAAGCTGCAGAAGAGCTATCCACCAATGAAATCAAGGTAAGGGTGCTGCACGAAGGATCTGGGACGATCAGTGAATCGGATATTCTGCTGGCCTCGGCATCCGATGCCATTGTCATCGGCTTCAATGTGCGTCCATCGGGCAAGATCAAGGAAATGGCCGAGAAGGAGCACGTCGATGTCCGTTCCTACGATGTAATCTATCACGCCCTTGATGATATAAGAAAGGCGATGGTGGGAATGCTAGACCCGACATTCGAAGAAGAGGTTATCGG
The DNA here is from genome assembly GCA_051010975.1 of Desulfocapsaceae bacterium. GTDB lineage: Bacteria > Desulfobacterota > Desulfobulbia > Desulfobulbales > Desulfocapsaceae > JABDQA01. The sequence goes on along the minus strand of JBPCUV010000215.1, from coordinate 213 downwards.
CAATGCCGAAGTACGCGAACTCTTCAATGTGCCCAAGGTCGGCAGAATTGCCGGTTGCTCGGTGACCGACGGGGCGATAAGGAGAAATGCTGGAGTCAGAGTTTTGCGTGACGGCGTAGTTGTTTATACCGGTAAAATAGGGTCGCTCAAGCGTTTTCAGGATGACGCCAAGGAAGTCGTTTCGGGTTACGAATGCGGTATCGGCGTTGAAAA